>JAFECO010000617.1 GCA_018242085.1 Pseudomonadota bacterium | reverse complement strand
TCGTGATCGGCATGCAGGATGAAGATCGTGTCCAGCGCCTTGGCCAGGACCTTGTTGACCTTATAGTCCTCGGCCGGAACCGAGAAGCACATGCGCAGGAAGTTTTCGGTGTAGCCCAGATCGTTGCGCGGATACACGAAGGGCTGGCCGACATGGTATTTGTACGCCATCGCCGCGATGGTCGGCATCTTGGCGATGAGGCGATAACTGGCGATCTCGCGCTGGCGCGGGTCGGTGATGTCGGTGGAGTCGTGATAGAAGGCCGACAGGGCGCCGACCACGCCGCACATCACCGCCATGGGATGGGCGTCGCGGCGGAAGCCGCGATAGAAAGTGGCCAGCTGCTCATGCACCATGGTGTGGTGGCTGATGGTGTATTCGAATTTTTCCATCTGGCTCTTGTTCGGCAATTCGCCGTTGAGGAGGAGATAGCAGCTTTCCAGGAAGCTCGAATGTTCGGCCAAATCGGCGATGGGATAGCCGCGATATTGCAGGACGCCCTTGTCGCCGTCGATGAAGGTGATGTTGGATTCGGTCGAGGCGGTGGAGGTGAAGCCCGGATCGTAGGTGAAGATGTCCGCCTGGTCGTAGAGCTTGCGGATGTCCATCGCATTGGGGCCTTGGGTGCCCGCCAGGACCGGCAATTCGTAATCCTTGCCTTCGTAATTCAGGCTGGCCTTGCCGACCGTCTTGATTTTGCTCTCACGCATCGAACGAACTCCCCAAAATCCCAATTTATCTTGCGCTGCAATATAAGCGCGCTTTTCGCATCACGTCACTTAATTTACTGCCAAAGGCGTTGAATTTTCTTCAACTCCCATAAGCCCTTAATCGGATAAGGGATTCTTCCCGGCCTAACAGCGCCAACATCTCGAACAGGGGCGGCGAGGTGGTTTTTCCCGTGACTGCGGCCCGAAGGGGCTGGGCCACATCTCCCAGCTTCAAGCCGTTCGATTCCGCAAATGCCCTGGCGGCGGCTTCCAGGGCAGGGCCGCTCCAGTCGGTGGCTTCCAGAGCCGGCAGGGCGCGGGCCATCACGGCGCGGGCATCGGGGGTGAGGATCTTGGCCGCGCCGGCGTCCAGGTCGCGAACACCATCCGTGTACAGAAATTCCGCACCCTGATCGAGTTGAACCAGGGTCTTGGCCCGCTCCTTGAGCGAGGACATCGCCGCCAGCAACCTTTCCCGCGCTTTTTCCGACAGGAT
>JAFECO010000616.1 GCA_018242085.1 Pseudomonadota bacterium | reverse complement strand
CTTTTGACATGGGTATGGAAAGTAAGTTTGCGCGGCGCGGGATGCGGTTTGCCCGGTTCGGCTTTTCCTTTGAGCGCATTCCAGAAGGGCGTGAAGACCCGGAACGGTTTTCCCTCCTTGGTGGCGATCTCCCAGGGTTCGAACAGCAGGGACGCATTGAAGCTTTCGACTTCGATTTTGCCTTCGATCAGCCGCCGCTTCAGCATTTTGTCGCGCGCGACGGCACGGGGTTCGTAACTACGATTCCAAGCCACGGCGTCGGCGCCGGTTTCCGCGATCAGGGCAGGCAGGATTTTTTCCGCAGGGCCGCGCCGCAGCACCAGCTTGCCGCCGTCATGCCGGCGCAAATTCTTGTCCAGTGCGGCCAGGGAATGATGCAACCACCAGCGCGCGGCACCGCCCCATTTCCACGCGCCGGGCGTTTCGTCATCCAAGATGTAGAGACAGATGACGGGCCGCCCGGACTTGGCCGCGAAATTCAGGGCGGGATTGTCGGCCAGGCGCAGGTCCTGGCGGAACCAGGCGATGATCGGCTTCATGAACCGATCACGCGCCGGATCGGTGCCTGGATCAGCGCTTGCCGTGGCGCGCGCATTCGCCATGCCGGAAACAATTCGTCACATGATCATTCACCATGCCGACCGCCTGGGCGAAGGCGTAGGAAATCACCGGGCCGCAGAAATTGAAGCCGCGCTGCTTCAGGTCGCGGGCGAGATTCTCGCTCATCTCGCTCTGGGCGGGAATCTGGTCGCGGGTCTTGAATTTGTTGTCCACGGGCTTGCCGTCGACATGCTTCCAGATGAAGTCGCGGAACCCGCCCGGCTCATCCTCGATCTCCAACCAAAGCCTGGCGCCCTTGATCGCCGCTTCGATTTTGGCGCGGCTGCGGATGATGCCGTCATTTTTCAGGAGCCGGTCGATGTCGCGGGCGCCATAGCGGGCGATGCGATGGGGATCGAAACCGTGAAAGGCTTTGCGGAAATTCTCCCGCTTGCGCAGGATGGTGATCCAGCTGAGGCCGGCCTGGAAACCGTCCAGCACCAGCTTTTCATAAAGCGCGCGGCTGTCATATTCGGGCACGCCCCATTCGGTGTCGTGATAGGCGACATACAATTCGTCGATCCCGGGCCAGGCGCAGCGCTGCTTGTCTTTCATATGTCCAACCATTGGGGCCGGGTGAGAGTCACCGCGATCGTACCGGCCGTCA
>JAFECO010000615.1 GCA_018242085.1 Pseudomonadota bacterium | reverse complement strand
GGCGCGGCGTGAAAGACCGCCATCAGCAGATACATCAGCGCCATGCCCTGGAGCGGCGAAGCCGGCATTCCCGGCATATCCGGCATGCCGCCGCCCCGCGTCGCCAGCGCCATCGCCGCAAAGACCGGCGTCGCCGCCAGGCGCAGCAGGCTGGACGCATCCGGAAATGACGCCGCGAATCCGGCTTTCAGGATCAGGTCACGCATTGTTGCCGTCCTTGCGGAAGGCCTTCTCGCCCGCTTCGGACACTTCGATCCATTTCTGATCGAACGCCGCATCGTAATTGTCGTGCCAGTTCCACCATTTGTAGGGCGGGGTCTGCGGCACCCATTCCGGCGAATCCTCCCAACTCTCCTGGCGGCCCATGGGCGTGACATCGAGATAGCTCCACACCGTTCCCATCGCTTCGTCGCCGCGATTGTTGATGAAGTAGGTGCGGAAGATACTGTCGCCTTCACGGATGAAGACGTTATGGCCGTGCCATTCGCCCACGCCAAAGTCCCAATCGAAACGGTCGGTGATGGTGACCCAGGGCATGTGCCAATCCATCCGCGCCTTCAGCCGCGTGATGTCCGCCTGTGGCGCGCGCGAGGCATAGACCAGGGTGGTGTCGCGCGCATTCAGATGCGCCAGATTGCTCACCTGGTCGGCGCCCAGCGAACAGCCGCGGCAGGCATGATCGGGCCAGCCATGCACGCCCGGCTCGAAGAAGGCGCGATAGACGATCAGCTGCTTGCGGCCCTCGAACAGGTCGAGCAGGCTCATCTTGCCCTTGGGACCTTCAAAGACATAGGCCGTCTCGACTGCCATCCATGGCATGCGGCGGCGCTGGGCCGCCATGGCGTCGCGCTGGCGCACGGTTTCCTTCTCGGCAACCAGAAGATCTTCCCGCGCCTTCAGCCAGTCTTCCTGCGAGACGATTTTGTTCATCCTGCAACTCCCTTTTGTCCGGACCCGCGGCAACTCGCGGGCAGACTAAGCCCGGTTTCGCGGAAGCGGGGAGTGACAAGTGTGGCGGGATTCCCGATAGTTCCCTTTTCCGCAACGAGATCGAACGCATATGGACTCGCTGATCACCGCGGCGGCACGGGCTTTGGCGGCGGGCGATCCGCTGGGCGCGCTCAATCGCGTCGCGCTTCTGGCCGACCCCTCCGCCCTGGCGCTGCGCGGCATCGCCATGGCCCAGCTGGGCGATTTCGGCCGCGCCAA
>JAFECO010000614.1 GCA_018242085.1 Pseudomonadota bacterium | reverse complement strand
GGATCGGCTCGTCGGGCGAGCGCACGCTTCGATAGCTGCCGATATCGACGGTCGAATTGAGCTGGATCCCGGTGAAATATCCGCCGGGACAGCTGGCGCCCTGGATGCCCAGCTTTTGAAAGGCGCGCCAATTGTCGAGCGCGACGGTGGTATAAACCAGCGGCACCTTCACCAGCTGGTGCAGGGCGGCTTTCTGCGCGGCGGGCAATTCCGGGCAGATGTAAGGGATCATCATGTTCCAGCTTGCCAGCACGCAATGGACGCCGTGCACCCGGAAGACATGCCCGTCGCGGGCATAAGCAACTTCGACGCCGCGCGAATTTGCCGGCTCGCCGATATTGCGGGCCCCCACCACGATGCTCGATAGCCGGATGCGGACCGGCGCGCCTTTGCGGTCCAGCGCGGCATAATTCGCCCTGGCGGTCACGACATCTTCGACGCTTATGCCCGGCATCGCCGCCGGGACCAGCTTGCGCACCAGCAGGCGCGCGATGGTGGCGTTGCCGTCGGGAAAATGGAAACGATAAGAGCCGCCATCGGCATAGCCCGCCGCCGTATACCCCATGCGCGGCGCCGAGCCCGGATCCAGCTTCATGCCTTGAAAGCCCGGCAGCCCCAGCCCCCAGCAATCCAGCGCAGGCTCCGCATCGATGCCGATGCCCCATTCGCCGTGAGTCCGCGTTTGATAAAAAGGAATGACGCCCGGATCGACCTTGGCGATGTTCAGCAGGAAATCGCGATAACTGACGCGCGACAGGCGGTCTTTCTTTTCGGCCGACGACAGGCCGGGCAGGTAATCGTCTTGGTCCTCCTCGATGCGCAGGATGTCCGCCTTGACCTTGTCGGTCAGCGGCGCCTGGTCGAGAAAGGATTTGAGATTGCGGCCCTCGCCGCCCCGGCGGCGGCCCTCGCCATCGACCACCAGCTTGTCCGTGCCGAAGGTTTCGCGGTCGAAAAAAGTGGCGCTTTGCAATCCCAGCGAACGATAGACTTCCGGCTTGTTGCATTGCTTGGCCAGCGCCAGAGGATCGATGCCCAGGCTTTTCATCAGCCCATCGGCCACGGCGCTGTAGGGCCGGGGACTGTCGATCAGCATGGTGCCGCCATTCATCAATTCCATCCGCCCGCCGGCGAACTGGAATTCGTTGCGCTTGGCGTGGCCGCCGAAATCGTCGTGATTGTCCAGGATCAGGATCTTCGCGTCGGGCTTGGCGG
>JAFECO010000613.1 GCA_018242085.1 Pseudomonadota bacterium | reverse complement strand
GCACAACACCGGAACCCGCGAGGAATGGCTGAAGGCGCGGCTGGAATTGCTGAAGGCCGAAAAGGCGCTGACCCATCAGAGCGATGCGGTGGGGAAGCAGCGCCGGGCCTTGCCCTGGGTGAAGATCGACAAAGCGTATCGCTTCGAGAATGCCGGGGGCGCGGTCGGGCTGAAGGATTTGTTCAAGGGCCGCTCGCAGCTGGTGGTCTATCACTTTATGTTCGGGCCGGATTACAAAGCGGGTTGCCCGTCCTGCTCGTCCATCGCCGATGGCTTCAATGGCATTTTCACCCATCTGGAGAATCATGATGTCGCCTTTTCGGCGGTGTCGCGGGCGCCTTATGCCAAGCTGGCGGCGTATCAGAAGCGCCTGGGCTGGTCTTTTCCCTGGGCGTCGTCTTATGGCGGCGAATTCAATTTCGATTTCAATGTCTCGTTGACCGAAGCGCAGCAGGCCGGCGGCTTCGAATATAATTATCAGCACCGGGGCCATCCGGTGCAGCAGGCCGATGCGCCCGAACCGGTGAAGAAATTTGCGGCGGATTGCGGCACCGACGCGTCCACTTTCACGCGCGACCTGCCGGGCATGAGCGCTTTCGCCATCCAGGATGGCGCGCTTTATCACACCTATTCCACCTATGCGCGGGGTTTGGATGTCTTGTGGGGGATGTATCCCTGGCTGGACCGCGCGCCCTTGGGCCGCAATGAAGGCAAGCCCTGGTGGAAGCGTCACGACGAGTATGGCAGCAGCGCGGCCTGACACAGAAGGAAATAGAACAATGTCGTTGCGGATATTCGCGCTTGCGGGCGCGGCACTGATGGGGCTTGGCGTGGGCGCGGTTCATGCCGAGCCATTGACGGCCCTGGATTACATTCAGATCGAGCAGCTTTATGCCCGTTACGCCCATTATCTCGACACCGCGGACGGGGTGAAGTTCGCGGGCCTGTTCACCCCGGACGGCGTCTTCATCACCAACAAGCCGGGTTACGGCAACATCAAAGGGCGCAAGGCGCTGGCGGATTTCGCCGCCAAGGCGGGCGCGCCGCCGCCCATCGTGCGGGCGGCACATTCCACCACCACGGTGATGATCGATCCGGCGCCGGGCGGTGCCACCGGCTCGGCCTATCTGATGGCGGGCACCGGCGCGGACCAGGGCTATGTCTATACCGACACCTTCGTGAAGACGGCGGAAGGCTGGCGCTTCAAGACCCGGGAA
>JAFECO010000612.1 GCA_018242085.1 Pseudomonadota bacterium | reverse complement strand
GATTGGCGGCGAAACGATCCGCATCCTGGGTTTTGACGATCATTTGCGCCGGCTGAAGAAGACGCCCAGATCCATGCGGATGCGGTCGGCCAGATCGTCGCCGGCGCGGCGGTCCGAATCCTGCTGCGCAGCCAAGGTCGAGTAGGGCGAGCTGGAGACGTTGAAGGATGAGAGGCTGGTCTGTGACCCGCGCGTGATCTCGGTGCCCCTGGCATCGGTCAGCACATAGGTGGCGGTGATGGTGTCGTTGTAACGGGTGATGGTGGCGTCGTTCTGCAAGGTGACGCCATTGCTCACCTGATTGAGGGTCAGGGTGAGGTGATAAAGCTTGCCCGCTTCGCGGCCATCGGACCCCAGAAGGTCGATCAGGGTATTGCGCAAGGTATAGCCGTCACGGCCTTCCAGCGGCTCGACATAGATCGAGGC
This sequence comes from Pseudomonadota bacterium, assembly GCA_018242085.1. GTDB lineage: Bacteria > Pseudomonadota > Alphaproteobacteria > Micropepsales > Micropepsaceae > Rhizomicrobium. Next base: position 795 of record JAFECO010000612.1, on the reverse strand, counting down.
CAGTTGCGGCTGCAGCTTTTGGTCATAGAGCGGATGGAATCCGCACCCCGCGACGGCGAGGCAGGCGGACGCGATGAGCAAAACCCGCTTCATGCAACGATGTTAACAATACGTCCCGGTACGACAATGACTTTTTTGGGCGTGGCCCCGTCCAAGGCCCGTTTCACCCCTTCTTCCGCCAAGGCCGCGGCTTCCACGGTCTTGTTGTCGGCATCGCGGGCCACCACCACTTCGCCCCGGCGCTTGCCGTTGACCTGAACCGCGATGGTGACGGTGTCGGACTTCAGCAGCGCGGGATCGAAACTCGGCCAGGGCGTTTGCGCGACGAAATTCTGATGGCCCAGCGACCGCCAGCATTCTTCGGCCAGATGCGGCATCATCGGCGCGGACAACAGCACCAGGGCTTCCAGCGCTTCGCGGCGCACGGCGGCATCGGCCTTGGGCGCGTCAGCGATGGCGTTGGACAGCATGTAAAGTTGCGCCACCGCGCGGTTGAAGCGCAGGCCCGCCAGATCGTCGGTCACCGCCGCGATGGCCTTGTGCGCGGACTGGCGCAGGGCCTTCGACACATCGTCCGACGGCGCGGCCTTGGTGCCGGGCGCGGGCAGGCCTTCGGCCTCGCTCACCAGGCGCCACACGCGCTGAACGAAGCGCCAGCAGCCTTCGGCGCCCGCATCGGTCCATTCGATGTCCCGTTCGGGCGGGGTATCCGACAGCATGAACCAGCGGATGGTGTCGGCGCCGTAATCGGAAATGATCGCTTCGGGCGCGATCACATTCTTTTTCGACTTGGAC
>JAFECO010000611.1 GCA_018242085.1 Pseudomonadota bacterium | reverse complement strand
CCCGCTGTGGGGTGGGCAGCCGTCATCTCGGCCAGGCAGCCCATCAGCAAAAGCGCGATCAGCGCGCCAAACGCGTAGCTGAGAAGAACCGCAGGACCGGCAAAGCCGATGGCGAAACCGCTGCCCAGGAAAAGGCCGGTGCCGATGGCGGCACCGATGGCGATCATCGACAATTGCCCGGTCGACAGGTCCCGGCGCAGGCCCAGTTCCCGGTCCATGATGGTTTCGAATTGCCTGTCGCTCATGGCCGGACGCATCCTTCCATTGGATGGGACAGGTTTGCCATGATTCAGGACACCACTTTGCGGATCTTGAATTCCGGCGTGTCCCAGGCCCCTTCCCGCACGATGGCCTTCAAGGCCGCCACCGTGTTCCAGATATCGATGAAACGGGTATAGAGCGGTGCAAGCCCGAAGCGCAGCATGTCGGGCGTGCGGAACCCGTTCACGATCTTCCGCGCGATCATCGCCTGGGTGATGGCATGCGCCTGGTCATGGACAAGGGAGATGTGGCTTCCCCGTTCGTCCGGATTTCTGGGCGAGCCGACCGTGAAGCCCAATCCGTCCAATTCCTGATCGACCAGCGCGATGAAAAGCTCACTCAGGCCCAGGCTCTTGGCACGGATCGCGTCCAGATCGGCACCCTCATAGACTTTAAGCGCCTCTTCCAGGGCCAGAACGCCCAATTGCGGAGCCGTGCCCACCAGCATCTGCTCAATGCCGGGATGCGGACGGTAGTTCTCCGAAAAATCGAACGGCTTGGCATGGCCATGCCAACCGGTCAGGGGCTGATCCAGCGCACTCAGATGACGCCGGGCGACAAAGACATGGGCCGGCGCGCCGGGGCCGCCATTGAGATATTTGTAGCCGCAGCCGATGGCGAAATCGACGCCATGCCGGTTGAGATCGAGCGGCATCACGCCCACCGAATGGCACAGATCCCATATCGTCAGCGCCCCCACCTCCCGCGCCCGGCGGGTGATGGCGCCCAGATCGTGACAGCGGCTGGTGCGGTAATTCACATGCACCAGGGATACCGCGGCCACGTCCGCATCGATGGCGTCCGCCGCATTCTCGGCATCGACCCAGCGGATCTCAGCCCCCATCAGGCGGCAGGCGCTTTCGGCGATATAGGCGTTGGTGGGAAAGTTGCTTTTCTCCGCCACCACCACGGTCCGGTCGCGCTTCATGCGCAGCGCCGCCATCAGCACCTTGAAAAGATT
>JAFECO010000610.1 GCA_018242085.1 Pseudomonadota bacterium | reverse complement strand
CATGCGGATGCGCGGCCATCCCTTGGTCTGGCACGAGCGCAATCCGCCCTGGCTGGAAGACGCGGTGCGCACGCGCCGCGATCCGCGCCTTCTCACCGGCTATGTGACGGCCCTGACGCGGCGCTATCGCGGGCGCATGCACTCTCTCGACGTGGTCAATGAAGCGCTGGTGCCGCCCGATCAAGGCGCCACGGGCTGGCGGCCCTCTTTCTGGCGGGATGTGTTCGGCATCCATTATCTCGACATGGCGTTTCACGCGGCGCGTGAAGCCGATCCCGCCGCGCTCCTGGTCTATAACGATGCCGGCTGCGAGCAGGACACACCCGGCCATGACCTCTTCCGCAAACATGTGCTGGAACTATTGGACGGGCTGATCAAGCGCGGCGTGCCGGTTCAAGGTATGGGGCTGCAAGCCCATCTCGCGGCCTTCGGGCCCAAGGTGAATCAGCGCAAGCTGGGTGTTTTCCTGGACGAGCTGTCGGCCCGCAACCTGGCCATCCTGATCACCGAGCTGGATGTGGACGACGAAGGCGGTCCCCGCGATCCGGACATCCGCGACCGGGCCACGGCCGAGGAGGCCCGGCGCTTCCTGGACGTGGCCCTGGACAATCCAGCCGTCGGCACGGTCCTGACCTGGGGCCTGACCGACCGCTATCTCGACCCGCCCTTGTCCTGGCGGCTGAGACTGTCGGGCTGGAGGGGGCGGCGCCTGCCCTACGACGCCCAACTTCGGCCCAAGCCCCTTCATGCCGCCCTGGCCCAGGCTTTCCGGGCGGCCCGGCCCCGCACCCCGATCCGTTAAGAAAAGCTTCCCGTTAACCATTCGTCAGGCAGCGTTCCGTAGATTTCCCCTGATTTGCGGGGGCTTGGCGCCCGGCCGCATCTCGCGCGCGGGGAAGGCTTTTAAGGTTCATGACCTATTACCGGCCCATGACAGGCTATGCCCCGGAGGCGCCGGCATTTCAGGCCGCGGATTTCCTCCGCCTGATCCGCGCCCGGCAAGGCATGATCCTGCGCGTCGCGGCCCTGACCGTTGTCGCCGCCATCCTGATCGCGCTGGCGCTGCCCACCGTCTATTCCAGTTCCGCGGTGGTGATGCTGGATCCCCGCAAGAACAATGTCACCGATCCGTCCCAGGTGCTGGCCCAGGTCGAAGGCGATCCCGCCTCGCTGCAAAATCAGATTCAACTTCTGTCCTCGCGCGGGCTTGCCGAAAAAGTCATCGCCA
>JAFECO010000060.1 GCA_018242085.1 Pseudomonadota bacterium | reverse complement strand
GCTGCTACGCTGACGCTCGCCGGCCCTTGGCATTTCTTAGCGGGCCTCCCGGCCCGCTACGTCTTCCTGCCGCGGGCCAGCTGCTACGCTGACGCTCGCCGGCCCTTGGCATTTCTTAGCGGGCCTCCCGGCCCGCTAAGAAATGGTGCGGGCAGAGGGACTTGAACCCCCACGACTTTCGTCACTGGAACCTAAATCCAGCGCGTCTACCAGTTCCGCCATGTCCGCGTTTTGGGGCAAGCCCCCGCCGAAGCGGGCCCCTATATCAAGTGTTGGGTGGGGTTACCAGCCGTTCTCTCAACCCGGAAAGGCTTTCGGGGAGGATTTCCGGCAAGTCCTCGGCAATCAGCCCCGGACCGAACCGCCCGGCCGCATCCCCATGCAGCCAAGCCCCGGCTGAGGCCGCCTCGAAAGCCGGCATGCCCTGTGCCATCAGGCCGCCGATGAACCCGGCCAGCACGTCCCCCGCCCCCGCCGTCGCCAAGCCGGCCGGGGCATTGGCATTGATGGCAGCCCGGCCATCTGGCGCGGCAATCACCGTGTCATTGCCCTTGAGGAGAACCACTGCGCCGGAACGGGCAGCCGCGGCGCGCGCGGCTTCGACCTTGCTGGCGGCGCTTTCCAGCAATCCGGGAAAGATCCGCTCGAACTCCCCGTCATGCGGGGTCATCACCACGGGATGATGGATCTTCCCGAACAGCGCTTGCGGATCGTCCCGGAACGACGTCAGCGCGTCCGCGTCCAGGACGGTTGCGGCGCCGCTGGCCAGCACGCGCGCAACCAGAGCGACCGTGTCCGGGCCTACGCCCAAACCGGGACCCATGACTGCCGCATTCAGCCGCCGGTCCGCCAGCAGCGATGCCAGCCCCGCCGCGCCGTCGAACGGCTTGACCATGATGGCGGTGAGATGCGCCGCATTAACGGCAACGGCGTCACCTTGCGCGGCGACACTGACTAGGCCGGCGCCGATGCGCAGCGCACCTCTGGCCGCCAGCCGGGCTGCCCCGGTGGCATGAGCCGGTCCCGACACTACCAGGCAGTGCCCCCGCGCATATTTGTGCGCATCCGGCTGCGGCCAGGGATAATGCGCACCCCAGAGCGCCGGAGAATTTTCGAACAGGCGAATATCGGCACAGGCGGTTTCGGGAATGCCGATATCGGCCAGCAAAGTTTCGCCGCACAGATCGCGCCCCGGCAAAAGAAGATGCGCGGGCTTCAAGCGGAAAAACGTCACCGTGATGTCCGCCTCGACCGCGATCCCGCGAACCTGACCGCTGTCGCCATCAACCCCGCTGGGAATGTCGATCGCCACCACCGGAACGGATGCGCGGTTCACCGCCTCGATCAGCGTCCGGTAAATCGCGTCAGGCGGCCGCGACAAGCCTGTTCCGAAAAGCGCATCGACGATCAGGTCCGCCTCATCGAGAACCACCGGGATCAGCGGAGCCCGCGCGCCGCGCCACTGGTCCGCCATCGTTGCGGCATCGCCCTTCTGTTCACCGCCACACGCCACAACCACATCGAAGCCATGGCCCGACAGCAGCCGCGCCACCACGAAGCCGTCGCCGCCATTGTTGCCGGGACCGCACAGGACCGCGACGCGGCAGGGTGCAAAGCGCGATACGATAATGTCGGCGACGCCACGCCCGGCATTTTCCATCAAGGCGAGAGAGGCCGTTCCCGCTTCCACCGCCATGGCATCGGCGCGGCGCATCTCCTCATTGCTGAGGATTTCGCCGCTCACGCGAAGCCTTCGGGAATATCGTCGACATGCGGGTCCGCGGCTTCATAAGCGAACGCGGCCTGCAGCACGCTCCATTCGTCGTAATGACGCCCGACGATCTGAAGCCCCACCGGCAGGCCTTTGCGGTCACGCCCGCAAGGCACGCTGGCCGCCGGCTGCTGAGTCAGATTGAACGGATAGGTAAAGGGCGTCCAACGCGTCCAGGAGCCGTCGGCATAAGGCGAAAGCTTGCCCACATCGAAGGCCGTCACCGCCAGAGAAGGCGTCAGCAGCAGGTCGTAATTCTCCATGAACTGGCGCATCCGGCTGGCATAGGCGGCCCGCGCCACATTGGCCTCGATATATTGGCGCGTCGAAATCCTGGCGCCCTCTTCCGCAACGGCGGCCAGGCCCGGATCGAGCAGCTTCTTCTTTTCCGTCGCGACATTGCCGAATGCAAAGCCCGCCCCGCCCCACCACAAGGTGCGGAAAATTTCCTCCGGATCGCCGCCGGGGGGATCGATCTCCTCGACATGGGCGCCCAATTCGGCGAAACGCCGCGCCGCGGCGGCGACCAGTTCGGCCACATCCGGTTCGACATTCTTGGCGAAACCCATCGCCGGGCTGAACGCGATACGCTTGTCACGAACGCCGCGCCGCAGATCCTTGAGGAAACTCGATCCCGGCGGCGACAAGGCCTGCCAGTCGCGTGCATCCGGACGGCTCATCACATCCAGCAGCATGGCGCCGCCTTCGACATCGCGGCTCATCGGCCCCAAATGCGCCAGGGTCCCGAAGGGCGAAGGCGGCCAGGCCGGCACCCGCCCGAAATTGGGCTTGATGCCGAAGGTGCCGGTAAAACCGGCCGGTATGCGGATCGATCCGCCGCCATCGGTGCCCAACGCCAGCGGCGCCAACCGCGCCGCCACCGCGGCGGAGGATCCGCCGGACGATCCGCCCGGCGTCTTATCCAGATTCCAAGGATTGCGCGTGATGCCGGTCAACGGCGAATCCGTGACGCCTTTCCAGCCATGATCCGGCGTGGTGACCTTGCCCAAGAGCACCGCCCCCGCCTCGCGCAACCGCGCCACCACGGGCGCGTCATCGTTCCAGGGCTGGTTTGGATCGGTGAAGCGGGAACCGCGCAAGGTCGGCCAGCCGCGGGTGAGAAGAATATCCTTCACCGCAACCGGCACGCCATCCAGCGGCGACAGCGCCGCATTCCTCTTCCAGCGCTCTTCAGATGCCCGCGCCTGCGCCAGGGTGGTCGGTTCATCGATCAGGCAATAGGCATTGACCCTGGAATCCAGCGCCGCGATACGCGCCAAAAGACTTTTCGCGACCTCGACCGGCGAAACCTCGCCCTTGCCGAAGGCGGCACAGAGGCGCGGCGCATTCCAGTGCCAAAGTTCAGCCATGCTTGAAATATGCCTTGAGCCGCGCCAGCGCTTCTTCGATCACCGCGCGCTGCTTGCAGAACGCGAAGCGCACATAGGTGTCGGGCCGCGACGGACCGGAGAAGAACTCGCTGAGCGGGATCAAGGCGACTCCCGCCTCGCGGACCAGCCGCTCGCAGAAAGCCCGGTCCTTTTCATTGGTCAGGCCGGAGATTCCGGCGGTGAGAAAATAAGTGCCTTCGCTGGGAAGGACATCGAAACCGATCTCGCTGAGCCCCGCCGCCAGGAGATCGCGATTGTCCTGCAACCGCGCCGCCAATGCGATGGCGGACTCCATCTCATGGTTGAGGCCATGCGCCACGCCAAGTTGCAACGAAGGCGGCGTGGTGAAAGTAAGGAACTGGTGCGCCTTGGCGATCACAGAAATCATCTGACGCGGACCGGTCAGCCAGCCCACCTTCCAGCCGGTGAGGGAAAAGATCTTTCCCGCCGAGCCGACCCGCACCACCCGCTCGCGCATCTCGGGCAAGGACGCCAGCGAAACATGCGGCCGCCCGTCATAGGTGAGATGCTCATAGACTTCGTCGCAGATCACATAGGCGTTGCTTTCGCGCACCGCGCGGGCGATCGCGTCCATTTCCTCGGCATCGAACACCCGCCCCACAGGATTGAGCGGCGTATTGACCATCACCAGCTTGGTGCGCGGGGTGATCGCGGCGGCCAGCATGGCCGGGCTGAGGCGGAAATCCGGCGGCGCCAAGGTGATGGTCTTGATCGTCGCGCCCGCGGCCTCGGCGATGGGGCGGTAGGAGTCATAGGCCGGCTCAATCAACACCACTTCGTCGCCCGGACCCGCCAGGCCCATGATGCTGGCCGTGAGCGCCTCGGTGCCGCCCGACGTCACCAGCACTTCATCCTGCCAATCGTAATCCAACTCATAGAAGCGCTTGGCATGCGCCGACAAAGCCCGGCGCAGTTCGGGCACACCCGGCATGGGCGGATATTGGTTGGGCCCCTCCATCAAAACCTTGGCCGCTGCGGCGCGGATCGATTCGGGGCCATCCAGATCGGGAAAACCCTGCCCCAGATTGACGGCCTTATGCTCGGTCGCCAGGCCCGACATGACAGTGAAAATGGTGGTTCCCTGTCTGGCGAAGACCGGGTTGAAGGCGGGAGACATGGTCATGGCTGTCACTTTTGCAGAGGCGGAGAGGGCTGACAAATGCTGTGCGGGCCGCCCCCAAAGCAAGCAATCTGCCCGAATAATAGGCACCCACGCGTGCCACGCCTGTGGGCAACCCCCACAAATCCTTGAAAGCCAAGGCAAATGCGGCAAAAAAGTCCGGCATAAATCCAGCAACTCCGCTAAAAACCCGTGCCGGGGACAGATCCCTGGGACGAGCGAAGGGCCGCATGAAAAAAATCGAAGCCATCATCAAGCCGTTCAAGCTCGACGAGGTGAAGGAAGCGCTGCAGGAAGTGGGCGTCCAGGGCATCACCGTCACCGAAGCCAAGGGCTTCGGCCGGCAGAAGGGCCACACCGAGCTTTACCGGGGCGCCGAATATGTCGTGGACTTCCTGCCCAAGGTGAAGATCGAAATCGTGGTGCCGGACCAGCGCCTGGAAGCCTCGATCGAAGCGATTCAGAAAGCCGCGCGTACGGGACGCATCGGCGACGGCAAGATTTTCGTCCTCAATGTCGAGGAAGTCATCCGCATCCGTACCGGCGAGACCGGTCAGGACGCGATTTAAGTTCACAGCAGATCCAAAAGCGCGGGGCCTAGCCGCGCCGGGGTGGTTTAACAATTATCGAAGGGAAGACCGACGTCATGGCCGAGAAGAAGAAAACTGCGGACGACATTCTGAAACTGATCAAGGAAAAGGACATTAAATTCGTCGATGTCCGCTTCACCGATCCGCGTGGCAAATGGCACCATGTCACGTTCGATCTTTCGATGGTCGATGACGATTTCCTCAACCACGGCACCATGTTCGACGGCTCCTCGATCGCCGGCTGGAAGGCGATCAACGAGTCCGACATGCTGCTGGTGCCCGACCTCGACACGGCGGTGATCGATCCCTTCTTCGCCCAGACCACCTTGATCCTGGTCTGCGACGTCCACGAGCCCACCACCGGCCAGCGCTATGGCCGCTGCCCGCGCTCCATCGCCAAGTCCGCCGAGGCCTATGTGAATTCGTCGGGCATCGGCGACACCACCTATTTCGGCCCCGAAGCGGAATTCTTCGTGTTCGACGATGCGCGTTTCGACACCGGGCTGAACAAAGGCTTCTATTTCCTCGACTCCAAGGAAGGCGCCTGGAACAGCGGCACCGATTATGAACAGGGCAATCTGGGTCACCGCCCCAGCGTGAAGGGCGGTTATTTCCCGGTGCCGCCGGTCGATTCCGAACAGGACATGCGCGGCGAGATGCTCGCCATCATGGGCGACATGGGCATCCAGCCGGAAAAGCATCATCACGAAGTGGCCACCGCCCAGCACGAACTTGGCTTCAAGTTCAACACGCTGACCAAGTGCGGCGACTATATGCAGATCTACAAATATGTGATCCATCAGGTCGCCCAGTCCTACGGCAAGTCGGCGACCTTCATGCCCAAGCCCATCTATGGCGATAACGGTTCGGGCATGCATGTGCATCAGTCGATCTGGAAAGCGGGCAAGCCGCTATTCGCGGGCTCCGGCTATGCCGATCTGTCGGATCTCTGCCTCTACTACATCGGCGGCATCATCAAGCATGCCAAGGCGCTGAACGCCTTCACCAATCCGCTCACCAACAGCTATAAGCGCCTGATCCCCGGCTTCGAGGCCCCGGTGCTCTTGGCCTATTCGTCGCGCAATCGCTCGGCGTCGTGCCGCATTCCCTTCTCGCCCTCGCCCAACGGCAAGCGCGTGGAAGTGCGTTTCCCCGATCCGGGCGCGAACCCCTATCTCGCCTATGCCGCGCTGCTGATGGCGGGCCTGGACGGGATCGAGAACAAGATCCATCCGGGCGGCCCGATGGACAAGGACCTCTATGCGCTTCCGCCGGAAGAACTGGCCAAGGTGCCGCAGGTCTGTGGCTCGCTGCGCGAGGCCCTGGAAAATCTCGACAAGAACCGCGCCTTCCTCAAGAAGGGCGGCGTCTTCACCGACGACTTCATCGACAGCTATATCGAGCTGAAGATGGAAGAGGTTTATGCCTTCGAGCACACGCCTCATCCGGTGGAATTCAAGATGTACTATTCGGTCTGATCGCAAGACCCACGCAAAACAAGGGGCGCGGCGAAAGCCGCGCCCTTTTTGTTTGCGCAGACCGCGCGCTTTATGCGGCGGCGGTGGCGCGCGACGGCGTCCTGGCCGGCAGCACCACGAAGGCAGCGCAGCCCGCGCCCGGCGCGCTCTCGATCCAGGCACGCCCGCCATGCAGTTCCGCCAGGCCCCGCACCAGCGCCAATCCCAGGCCGGTGCCGCCGGCTTGGCGGTCGTAGCGATTGTCCACCTGGCTGAAGGGCGTGAAAATGCTGTCCAGCTTCTCTCTTGGAATGCCGGGCCCGTTATCCCGGACCATGATCTGAAAACCGCCATCGCGGGCGGCGCTCGCCACCACTTCGATACGCCCCCCTTCGGGCGTGAATTTCACGGCGTTGGAAACCAGATTGATCAGGATCTGCCGCAAGGCCCGTTCGTCGGCGAACAGGGGCGGACAGGACGCATCCACATCGATGGTCAGATGCTGATTCTTTTCGCTGGCTTTCGCGCCCGCAAGCTTGAGCGCGGCATCGAATGTGCGCCGGGTTTCCAGCGGATTGGGGGAGATTTCCATCCGCCCCGCCTCGATCTTGGCGATATCGAGCAGGTCATTGATCAACGACAAAAGATGCGCGCCGGAGGAATGGATGTCGCCGGCATAATCCTTGTAGCGCGCGCTGCCCACCGGCCCGAAACATTCCTGGGCGATGATTTCGGAAAAGCCCAGGATCGCATTGAGCGGCGTCCTCAGTTCATGGCTCATATTGGCGAGGAAGGCCGTCTTGGAGGCATTGGCGGTTTCCGCCTCGAAGCGCTTCTTCAAGGCATCGTCGCGGGTTTCCTCCAGCTCGCGGGCCAGGTCTTCGACCTTGAAGCGCAGCCTTGCGTCTTCATGCATCTGACCCACCAGCGGCCGGCCCGTCCACCACATCTGAAGGCCGAACAGGGGCGCGGCGAAAGCGATTACATGATCGAGCGTGAAATCTCCGGTCGCGAAGCGGATCATGGTCATCAGCGAAATCGGCAACAGGGCGCAGATGAACATCGTCATGTTGGTGCCCCGCGACAGCACCAGGATCGACACCACCGCGATGGCGCAGGTGGCGATGAAGATATGGTTCACCACATCGCCGCCACTCCAGAGCAGCCACGGCATGGTGCCCCAGGCTCCGCTGATCGCAAGCTGCATGGCGCAATGACGCCGGTACCAGGAGCCCAGGCCATTGTCCGGATCGCGCGCCATGTTTTTCTGATAGACAGCGGTCATCCTCCCAGCCGCCATCCCCACGGCCAGGATGACGAGCGGCAGGAGGAGCGTCTGGATCAGCGGGCGGTGTCCGACAAGCCCGAGCGGATCGGACGCCAGAATAGCCAGCGCCACCGCCCAAAATGGGGCGGTAAAACGGGTGGTGTGCACCGATTGCACAGCAAGGTCCAGCTGCGCTTTCAGCACGCGGGCATCGCTGCCCTCAATGTCATTGCCTGCCAAAATACCCAGCACGGAACTCACCCAACCCGCCCGTCGCGGCTGGGTGAAGTTTAGCGACCGGGCTCTTAACCAATTGCTGACGCGCGGCTCTCAAGCGCGAGCGCGAATATCCGACACCGGCATGGTTGACGGAAAGTAAAGCGTCACGGTCAGGCCGCCGCCTTGATTGTTCTTCAGCGCGATCTTGCCGCCATGCAGGCGCACCAAACC
>JAFECO010000609.1 GCA_018242085.1 Pseudomonadota bacterium | reverse complement strand
ATCGCCTTCCGCAACAACGCCTTCGCCAACCCGGTGGCGCTGATCAAGCTGATCAACCAGCATAGCGGCACCATGAAGGTCAGGCCCGACCAGAAGATCGTGGTCACCCGCGACTGGCCCACGCCGGACGACCGGCTCAAGGGCGCCAAAGCGTTGCTGTCGCAACTGGCGACCATCGCCAAGGCGGCATGAAGCCCTATAGCGTCACGTCTGACGGCATCCGGCTGGCCGTCCGCCTCACGCCGCGTGCCAGCCGCGATGGAATAGACGGCGTCCGCGCGGACGCCGACGGCCGGCCTGTCTTGCGCATCCGCCTGACCGCGCCGCCGGTGGAAGGCGCCGCCAACCAGGCGCTGATCGATTTCCTTGCCGAGATATTGTCGGTGCGCAAGAAGGACATCGTCATCCGCTCCGGCGAGGCGGGACGACTCAAAATCCTGGAGATTACAGGCAAGCCGGACATTTTGGCCGCCCGTCTCGACGACCTGATTTAAGCGAACTCCATCAGGTTGGCGCTGCCGGCCTGGATGCGTTCCAGCAGCAGGGCGCATTCGGGCACCATGCGTTCCATCCAGTAGCGGGCCGAGATCAGCTTCTCCTTGTGGAAGCGCGTGTCCTTGCCGACGGACAGTTTGGCGATGCGGGCCCACATCCAGGCCAGCATCACAATGCCCATCAGCCTCAGGTAATCGGACGCGCCGGCGCCCGCGTCATTGGGATTTTTCAGGCCGTTCTGCGCCAGCCACATGGTGGCGGCCTGCAGGTTTTCCACGCCGCGCTTCAGGCCTCTGGTGTAAGGCGCCAAGGCTTCATCTTTCTCATTTTCCGCCAGCCAGCCGGTCAGGGCGCCGAACAGGGCCAGCGGCGCGGCGCCGCCTTTGCGGCCCAGCTTCCGGCCCACCAGGTCCATGGCTTGCACGCCATTGGCGCCTTCGTAAGTCTGGTTGATGCGGCCGTCGCGGACGAACTGCTCCACGCCATTGTCGCGGATATAGCCGTGGCCGCCATAGCATTGCATGGCGAGGTTTGCCGCCTCGAAGCCCATGTCGGTGCAGAAGGCCTTCAAGACCGGAGTCATCAAATCGGCGAGGAGCCCGGCGACCGGTGCATCCTCGCGCTTGGAATGGCTGACCGACATGTTGAAAGCGGTCCAGCAGGCCAGCGCCCGTGCGCCTTCGACAAAGGCGCGGGCATGCAGCAGCATGCGCTTCACGTCAGGATGGACGATTTCCAGGTC
>JAFECO010000608.1 GCA_018242085.1 Pseudomonadota bacterium | reverse complement strand
TTTGTCGCGGGCGCATTGGATGGCGATGTCGTAACCGGCATCGGCATGGCGCATGACGCCGGTGGCGGGATCGTTCCACAGGACATTGGCGAGACGGGCGGCGGCGGCGGGGGTGCCGTCGGCGACGATCACCATGCCGGCATGCTGGGAGTAGCCCATCCCCACCCCGCCGCCATGATGCAGCGACACCCAGGTGGCGCCGGAGGCGGTGTTGAGCAGGGCATTGAGCATGGGCCAGTCGGAGACCGCGTCGGAGCCGTCCTTCATCGCCTCGGTCTCCCGGTTGGGAGAGGCGACAGAGCCTGAGTCCAGATGATCGCGGCCGATCACGATGGGCGCCTTCAGCTCGCCCTTGGCCACCATCTCGTTGAAGGCCAGGCCCAGGCGGTGCCGGTCGCCCAGCCCCACCCAGCAGATGCGGGCCGGAAGACCCTGGAACTTGATCTTGCTGCGGGCCATGGAGAGCCAATTGTGCAGATGCGCATCGTCCGGCAGAAGCTCTTTGACCTTCTGGTCGGTCTTGTAGATGTCTTGCGGATCGCCGGAGAGCGCCACCCAGCGGAACGGGCCGATGCCCTTGCAGAAGAGCGGGCGGATATAGGCCGGAACAAAGCCGGGAAAGTCGAAGGCATTGGCCACGCCTTCGTCCTTGGCCATCTGGCGGATATTGTTGCCGTAATCCACGGTGGGCACGCCCAGCTTCTGGAACTCCAGCATCGCCCGCACATGGATGGCCATGGACTGCTTGGCCGCCTTCTCCACCGCCTTGGGATCGCGCTCGCGCATGCTGATCCACTGGTCCAGGCTCCAGCCCTTGGGCAGATAGCCATTGATGGGATCATGGGCGGAGGTCTGGTCGGTCAGAAGGTCGGGCTTGACGCCGGCCCGCAGCAGTTCGGGCAGAACCTCGCAGGCATTGCCCAGAAGCCCCACCGAGACCGGCTGGCGCATCGCGGTGGAGCGGCGGATGATCTCCAGCGCATGGTCCAGATTGGTGGCGACCTGGTCCAGATAGCCGGTGCGCATGCGCATATCGATGCGCGAAGGCTGGCATTCGATGGCCAGGCACGAGGCTCCGGCCATCACCGCGGCCAGAGGCTGGGCCCCGCCCATGCCGCCCAAGCCCGCCGTCAGAAGCCAGCGGCCTGACAAGTCTCCGCCATAATGCTGGCGGCCCATCTCGGCGAAGGTCTCATAGGTGCCCTGCACGATGCCTTGGGCCCCGATATAGATCCAGGA
>JAFECO010000607.1 GCA_018242085.1 Pseudomonadota bacterium | reverse complement strand
CCATAAGTGGCGCCGGTATTCGATGTGGCCGTGCCGCCCTTTTGCACTTTCTGGAAGCGGGTGGAAAATCCGTCGGCGGCAAGCTGCGAATTGATGTAGCTGACCACATTGCCCAGGGTCAGCGGGCCCGAAACCTGGGAGAGGTCGATGGCGACATCGGTGGCGACGCCGCCCTTCTTCACCGTGATGGTGAAGCTGCTGGAGGCCGAAAGACCCGGAATCGGATTGTCGATATTGGCGTTGGTGACGAGCTGACGCGTCGCATAGGTGAACCCGCCCAGGGAGATATTCGCCGTCGAGCTTGCGGTGGCGGTGGGCATCGCCGCCTGCAGAGTGAAATTGTTGAAGCTGGTCGATTTCAGATATTGCTGGACCTGCGCCAGCCCGGTCTGAAACCGCGCGTTCAATCCAGCCAGCTGGCCCGGCGTTTCGGTCGCGTTCTGCGCCAGCTTGGCAAGATAGGCCAGGCTGTTGACCGCGCTGTAGAGCGAGAAAAGCTTCTGATTGTCCTGCTCCATCTTGGCGTCGCTGGTGGCGCCTGCCGAGAGCGGCACATTCGAGGTGTCGAGGAAGTTGGTGGTGGAAAGGACCTTGGCGGTCTGCGCGTCGGTGGAAAGCCGGGGCGCCTGCCAGGGCGGCGCGTCATTGGCGGTGGCGCTGTTCGACGCCGAAGACTGCGGATTGATGGTGTTGCGCGCCGCCACCGCGGACGCGGAACTGTTCAACTGAGTTTGGTAGAAACTCAGCAGGACGGACGAATCCAAACCGGGAAAGCCAATACCGGACATAGAATACCTTTGGTCGCACGGCCGGACGGAAAACCGCTCGCTGCTTCGCAGCTCCCACTTTTCCTGGCCGTTGCTCCTGCCTGAAAATCGCATTCGCGGCGTTAAGGCGGGGATAATGACAACCCCGAAAATTCCCCCGATCGGCCGAAGAAAACACGCTTAACGCGGCCTTAAGGCGCCTTCGCAAAACTGGCGTCATGCACGCCGCCGCGCACGCCTCTTCGGCCGCCTATGACCAGGGTCTGAAATTGTCGTCCCAGGGCCGGCATCTGGAAGCCATTTCCTGCTTCGAAAAGGCTTTGGCGGAGCGGCCGGACGATATCCGAACACTGTTCGCACTGGGAAATACCGCCCGCGCCCTGGGCCTGGCCCAGCCCGCCGCCGAATTTTTCCGCAAAGTCCTGACCCAGGACCCGGAACGCCTGGAAGCCCTGGTCAATCTGGCCAACCTGCT
>JAFECO010000606.1 GCA_018242085.1 Pseudomonadota bacterium | reverse complement strand
CGAAGGGCTGCAGCTTTCGCTGGCCTTCATGAAGATCAAGGATCCCAAAGTGCGCAAGCGCGTGCTGGATCTGGTCAAAAGCCTGGCCGACGAAGAAGAGGCCGCGAGTTAGCTCTTCCGCGACGCTTTTTCCGCAAGACCCGATTGGCTCTCGCGCGCTTTCAGCGCCGCATAGACATCGTCCGGCGTGATCCCCGCCGCGGCCCACAGCACCAGCAGATGATACAGCACATCGGCGCTTTCGGCCGCCAGATGCTGCTTGTTGCCGGACACCGACGCCAACGCGGCCTCCACCGCTTCCTCGCCGAACTTCTTGGCGCATTTCTCCACGCCCTGCGACAACAGCCTGGCGGTATAGGATTGATCGGTGTCGCCGCCGGCCTTGCGGGCCGCGATGGTGGCGAACAGACGGTCCAAGGCGTGAATTTCATTCATGGCCGGGCTTTAGCACGGCCCGGCGGCCCGGAATAGCGCCCAGAATCCCACCCAGAATCCCGCAAAGGTTAAGCACTCGGCAAGCGCCGCCGGCCCAGAATGCGGCATGATCCAAAGGCCGGAAGCGTCCTTGCGCCTTCCACCGCTGGCCCTTGTCGCGGCGGGCGCCATCGCCTTTGCTTATCTGGTTCAGCTGGGTGTGATGCTGGCCGGACATGGCTGGATCGCCGATGCCTCCGGCCATCCCTTGGCCCAGGATTTTCTCTCCTTCTGGAGCGCGGGCCGGATCGCGTTGAGCGGCCATCCCGCCGCCGCTTATGACTGGCCCGCCATGCATGCGTTTCAGCAGCAGCTGATGGGACATGCGTGGAAAGGCTATCTGGGCTGGGCCTATCCGCCGCTCTTTTTCCTGATCGCCATTCCCCTGGCGCTGATCCCTTACACGGCATCTTTTTTGAGCTGGGTCCTTGCCGGCCTGGCGCTATATGCCGCCGCGATCGCCCGCGTGGCGCGCGAACGTGGCGCGGCCTTGCTGGCCTTGGCGGCGCCCGCCGCCTTGGGCTGCGCGATGCCGGGACAGAACGGCTTTCTCTCCGCCGCCTTGATCGCGGGCGCGCTGCTGCAATTGCAAGCCCGCCCTTTGCTCGCCGGGATGCTGCTGGGGCTTCTCACCTACAAGCCGCATCTGGGCTTGCTCATTCCCGTGGCGCTGATATTCGGCGGTTATTGGCGCGCCTTCTTTTCCGCCGCCGTCACCACGATCATGATCCTGATCCTTTCCTGGCTGATGGCGCCGGACAGCCTTGCCGC
>JAFECO010000605.1 GCA_018242085.1 Pseudomonadota bacterium | reverse complement strand
GCGCCTTCGGTCTTGTTCTCCAGAAGGGAGAGGGCGCGTTCGAACACGCGGAAGCGCCGCTCGATCCAACCTTCGCCGATGATTTCCGGGGCCGGGTCCGGTTCGCTGGAATTTTCCTCCGGCACGGGAAGCGGGGCGGCCGCTTCCGGTTCGTCTTTCAACAACGCCGTCATCAGTGCCGCCTTGTTGGGAAAATGCTGACGCATCTTCGCGCGGCTCAGTCCCGTCTCCCGGCACAAAGCCGCGACGGAGAAGCGGTCCGGATCTCTCAGGAGGAGAGAACGTGCGGTCTCAACCAGGTCCACCTGAACGCAGTTGCTTGGCATGGGGCCGGAATTCATCCCTTCGGCAGGGGATTTTTATATCTTGTAAATCTTAACGACTGCCTAGGACGCGCAATTTTTTCCCGTACCGTTGCGTACGCTCATGTGCCTGTTCCGGCGAAGTTTTTTCGCCGGGCGGGCAGGGTACCGGTCGCGGTTTGGTTACCAGCCCTGCCGCATGTCGATGCGAATCTGGGCTTCGGCGAGGGCAAGGAATTCCGCGCGATAGGATCCTGTCGTCATCACGGCCTGCGTCTTGCCATCGATGATGAGCGGTCCATTGTCGGCACGGCCCAAGCTGGCGGTCCAGCTTCCATCGCTTCGTTGCATGGTCGAAATGACGAAAGTCCGGTAGCGGGTTTGGCGGGCCGCCAGAATTTCCCGGTCGCTGTTCAGGAATTTGGGCGGCGGCCTGCGGGGCTGGGTTTTGGGCTCCGGCGCCTTGGTCTTCGACGCGGGCAGCCGCAATTGCAGCGCCCGATCCAGGCGGCTCCTGCGGATGCGCCGGCGCGGTCCCTCGAAACGTGCCGACGGATCAATATGAAACGAAAAAGCCTTCACGCCTGCTGCCTGCCGCGATCTCGACAAGCCTGGCGCAAGCCGTGTGCCAGGAATTATTCCTCGAAATCCCGATGCCAGGGCGGGTCTGTCCCGGAATGGGCGGCGGTCAGGGCTGGCCGTCGGTCTCCAGGAAATGGGCCCGCGCCGCGGCCGTGCGGTCGCCGGAAGCGGCGGCGATGCGGTACCAGCGCAAGGCTTCGCGCGGACTCTGCGCGACGCCCAGCCCTTGCTCGTAAAGAACGGCGAGGTCGAAGGCGGAATCGACATAGCCCTGCGAGGCCGCCCGCGCGAACCACCTGGCCGCCGCCGCGGGATTTTTCGGGGCGCCGTTGCCCTGGACATAGGCGATGGCGAGATTGTGCATC
>JAFECO010000604.1 GCA_018242085.1 Pseudomonadota bacterium | reverse complement strand
AATGATGCGCGCGATGGGGCCGCCAAT
The DNA here is from genome assembly GCA_018242085.1 of Pseudomonadota bacterium. GTDB lineage: Bacteria > Pseudomonadota > Alphaproteobacteria > Micropepsales > Micropepsaceae > Rhizomicrobium. Next base: position 1,225 of record JAFECO010000604.1, on the reverse strand, counting down.
CATGGCTGAATCACGGCGGCAACATCTGAAGGAATGGGGCGTTTTCTTCTTGTAATGGAGGTATCCCATGAAAAAGACCCTTCTGGCTTCGTCGGTCCTGGCGCTTTCGCTTCTGGCGGTTCCCGCCATGGCGCAGGGTTATTATGGCTATTATCGCTATGAAACCCCGGTCACCGGCGCGCAGATGACCGACCTGCCTTCGATGCGCGCCAACGTCACGCGCACCGGCAGCTTCCTCAGCGTCGGCTCGCGCGACGAATATTTCGGCCGCGAAGCGTACCGCGACCGCGATGACTATTATCGCGACCGCGGCTATTACCGGGATCGCGGCTATCGCGACGGTTACGATCGCGGCTATGACCAGGGCCGTTACGACCAGGATCGTTACGACCGCCGGTAAGCACCGCTTCATCTTGTCATGACCCGCGCCGCCGCCGGAAAGTTCCGGGGGCGGCGCGGTTGCTTGATGGTCCGTTTGCGGTGAAGATCGCGGCGCGGAGGATGCTCTGATGCGGATCGCGATTCTCACGGGCGGCGGCGATGTTCCGGGGCTGAACAGCTGCATCAAGGCCATCACCTTGAACGCCGCGCGCGAAGGCTGGGAGGTGCTGGGGTTCAAGCGCGGATGGGCGGGGCCGCTGGTGCACGATCCAGCCGATGGCCTGCAAGACCTGATGCCGCTGACGCCCGAAACCGTGCGGGTGATCGACCGCACCGGCGGCACCATTCTTCATTCCTCGCGCACCAATCCCGCCAAGGTGAAGGCGAAGGACCTTCCGTCCTTCGTCAAGGCCGAAAGCCTGGCCCGCAACGGCGACATGTTCGACGCCACGCCGCATGTCCTGCGGGTGCTGGAGGCGTTCAAGATCGATGTCCTGATCGCCATCGGCGGCGACGACACGCTGTCTTACGCCGCGCGGCTTCATCAGGAAGGCGTGAAGGTGATGGCCGCGCCCAAGACCATGGACAATGACGTGTTCGGCACGGACTATTGCATGGGTTTTTCCACCGCCGTTTCCCGCTCCTTGGAGGCGATCGAGGCGCTGCGCACCCCGGCGGGCAGCCATGAGCGCATCGCGGTGGTGGAATTGTTCGGCCGCAACAGCGGCGAGACCGCGCTGATCAGCGGCTATCTGGCCGAAGCGGACCGGGTGCTGATTTCCGAAGTGCCGTTCGAGATCGGGCAGGTCGCCGATCTGCTGGCGCAGGACCGCGCCCTCAATCC
>JAFECO010000603.1 GCA_018242085.1 Pseudomonadota bacterium | reverse complement strand
ATCGATTTGAAACCGCACCCGGATTTCCGAAGGCCGGCCCATCGCCCGGCCCTGGCGCACCCTGACACATGATCCGGCGGGCGATCCGGCCGCGGTGACCTGCCCGCTTTCCAGCAAACCGAATGCCAGCGCGGCAGCGGCGATGCCGGTCGCCGCATCCTCGGGATAGCCGGAGGATTTGGGGAATTGCCGCGCATCGAATGTCCAATTCCGCGCATCCGAAACCGCAAAAGGATAAAGGCCGGTCGATCCGATCTTTTCGCAAAGTCCTTCGATCCGCCCGAAATCGGGCTCAAGCCCATCCAGGACCGCCACGCTTTTCAGCGGTATCAGCGTCTTCACCCGGCTGGTGCAGGCATTCCAGACCGGCTGCGGCGCCAATGCCGCTTTGTCGATTCCCAGCAACGCCAGGATTTCTGCGATAGCCTCATCCGGCAAAGGATCGAGCCTTCCCTTGGGCTGACTGATTTCGATGCCCGCTGGGGTGACACGCGCTTCCACCACGCCGCTCAAGGTCGCGATGCGGACCTGATCGCCGGGCAAACGGCCGAGCCGCTGCAGCAACCAGACCGCGCCGACGGTGGCATGACCGCACATTTCCATTTCGTGATTGGGCACGAAGAAGCGGAACGTGAAATGGCAGCCGGATCGGTCGGGCGGCGACGCCACGAAAACGCTTTCGTGACCGTATCGGGCGGCAATCGCCCGCATGTCGGCGTCGACAAGTCGGGCCGCATCAACCACCACCGGCGCGGGGTTGCCGCCGCCGGGGCCATCCGCAAAAACGCTGACCAACCTTATCTCGGGCGCGCCGATCATTTTCCCGGCGCGTTCGAGGTTTCGACTGGAAGCTTGCGCCGGGACCAGTCCTCGAAAGAGCCGTCATAAAGCTGCGGCTCGATCCCAACCGTGCGGGCGGCGAAAACCACCGCGCTGGATTGGCCGCCGACCTGGCAATAGGCCACGACATGATCGCCGGGCTTGACGCCCGCGGCGGCGAACAAGGCCTTCAATTCGGCGGCCGGCTTCAGCTTGCCGTCGGAATCAAACACCTTTGTGTAGGGCAGACTGCGGGCGCCGGGGATATGGCCATCGCCGGTCATCTTGGCGACCATGCCGCCATAGAAGATCGCATCGCGCGCATCGATCAGGTCATAGCCGGGCGCCTTGGCATGGGACTGGACGAAATCGGCGGTCACCACCTTGGGCTGCATATCGAGCGGCGCCAGATGGCCCGGTTCCGAAGACGCCGC
>JAFECO010000602.1 GCA_018242085.1 Pseudomonadota bacterium | reverse complement strand
TCGGCGCGGCCGGCGATATCGAGCTGGAGAGCTTCGATCGGCGCCAGCGCGAGATCCAGATACACCGCATAGTTCTTGCGGGTGTGCTTGCCGGCGTCGGTGGGCTGGAAGCCGGGGAAGGACTGCGAGCCTTCCTTGTAGCGCGAAGCCGCATCGCCGGCAGTAATGGCGTAATAATCTTCGCGCGCTTCCGCACCAATCGCCACCGTCAGAGGCGAGGCCATGCCGACATTGAACTGATGCGAAGCATCGATCGTGCCGGTGAACTGGGCCGCCGTGAAGGTGCCGTCATAGAAGTTGGTGGGCGAGGTATGGGTGTCGATGAACAGAGACCGGTTGCCCGAATCCAGCGTGTAGATGTTGTCGATATCCTTGCCGTAACCGACATTGGTATCGATGTCCCAACCCATCACGTTGAACTTCAGGCCCATGTTGTACTGGTAATCGTCTTCCTTGATCGCTTCCTTGGGACGGAAGCCGAAGGGATACATGAGCAACTCACCGGGACTGGTATAGCTGCCCTTGTTGCCCGAAGAGATAATCTGACCCTGGCTATTGAGGCCAGCGCCCGGCTGCCCCGGAGCCGGCGCGAAGCCAGTCGGGGTAGCGAGAGCGAAGGTGCCCGTGCACGAGGGCGACAGGCCATCGGCCGTGTCCGATCCCGTTGCGTAGCCGTTGGGATTGGTCGCCGAGCAGGGTTGGCTGGAACCGGGGCTAGCAATGTTCTGGCCGGGCATACGGACATTTTCGTAGGCCTTGCCCACGCGATGGCCCCAGGTGCCGAACCCGTAGAGCTGGACATTGTCGGAGAAGTCATAGCCCGCATTCACGGTGGCCATGGTCAGATTATACTGCGCATCGCCATTGATCGGGTTGATGCGGGGATAGCCCGCCATCTGCTGCAGGACGGAAACAGGCACGCCACCGGACGAGCCGGAGGTCAGCAGCGGATTGCCCACCACACTGGTGTCGGTCACACGCGCGTCGGCGCCGCCCTGCTGGGTGTAATTGTGGTACTGCTTGTCGAGCGTGACGTTGACGAAGCCCTTGTCGAACAGGGGCAGGCCCATGTTGTAGGAGAAGTCATAGGTCTCGCCGCCGCGGTCATAGTTGCGGCCACCGGTGGCGGAGAAAGAACCGCCCGAAGACTTCTTCTTGAGGATGAAGTTCACGACGCCGGCGATGGCGTCGGTGCCGTACTGGGCGGCGGCGCCGTCCAGCAGCACTTCGACGTGGTCGATCGCGGCTTGCGGGATCAGC
>JAFECO010000601.1 GCA_018242085.1 Pseudomonadota bacterium | reverse complement strand
TTGGAGTCGCGGCCGGACGACGCCAAGCCGTCCGCCCGCACGCGCACGATTTTGATCTTTGTGGCGCAGTTCGCGCTGGGCTGCCTGTTGTCAGGGTTCTGTGTATTCTACATCCGCAGCGCTTCGATTGGAGCGTCCTGGCCGTTTCTGCTTTGCATGGCCGGAATTTTTATCGGCAATGAATATCTGCGCCGCTATCATGCGCGGCTGGTGTTTTCGGCGTTGCTGTTTTTCTTTTCGCTCTACTCCTATGCGATCCTCTTGGTGCCGGTGGTGATCGGACGCATCGGAACAGTGCCGTTCCTGATGTCGGGCGCCATCGCGGTGGTGGTGTTCTTCTTTTACCTGCAATCCCTGGCCGTACTGGGCCATGACCGTTATCGCGTCGCGCGCCTGCAGATCGCGGCCGGCATGGTGGGGATCACTGCCCTGGTCAATGCCTTTTATTTTGCCAGGATACTCCCGCCGCTTCCCTTGGTGCTTTCGGATGCGGGCATCTACCATGCGATCAAGCGGGACGGGCGCGACTATCAGGTCGCGGCGGAAGACGAGCCGCCCCGTTGGCGGGCGCTGTTCGGGACCTTTCCCGTCGAGCATATCCAGTCCGGCGACAAGCTCTATCTCTACAGCGCCATCTTTGCCCCATACCGGCTGACGGCCGACATCGTGCATCGCTGGGAATGGCGCGATCCCAGGAACGGCGACTGGGTGCCCCAGCAGACCATACGCTTTGCGATCCGGGGCGGGCGGGAGGATGGCTATCGGGCCTATTCCAGCAAAACCGCGCCAAGGCCGGGTCAATGGCGCGTGAACATCGCCACCGCCGACGGGCATGCCATCGGCCGGGTGCGCTTTTCGGTCGAAACCCAGGCAGTGCCGCCGGCGGTCACGTTCAAGACCTTGAAATAGATCGCCGGTAAGGATGGCTTGCGCCGGGACGGATTTGTCCCTAATTCACAGCACAGATTTGGGGTAGCTGGAATTGTCCACCAACAAGGCCGTAATTTCTCATCTGCGCCGGCTTGAGGCCGAGAGCATTCACATCATGCGCGAGGTCGCGGCGGAGTTCGCCAATCCGGTGATGCTCTATTCCATCGGCAAGGATTCGTCGGTGATGCTGCATCTGGCGATGAAGGCCTTTTATCCGGCCAAGCCGCCTTTTCCGCTGATGCATGTGGATACGACTTGGAAATTCCGGGAGATGATCGAATTCCGCGACCAGACGGCGAAACGGCTGGGGCTGGAGCTGATCGTGCATATCA
>JAFECO010000600.1 GCA_018242085.1 Pseudomonadota bacterium | reverse complement strand
GTCCGCCGGCCTGAAGAAAATCGATATCCGGAGCGCGGATTGGCAGGCGCCGGTTACGCGGCCATCGAAGATTTTCGGCGTCGCCTTCAACAATCAGGCGTTGACGGAAATCGCGCATGTGAAACCCACCGTTCCCATGTTCTTCCTCAAGCCGCCATCGGCCCTTACCGGCCACAACAAGCCGATCATGATCGGCAGCGATTATGGGCGTACCATTCCCGAACTCGAGCTGGGTGTCGTCATCGGCAAGCGGGGCAGGAACATCCCGGTGGATCGGGCGCGCGAGCATGTTTTCGGCTACACGATCGTGAACGATGTCACATCCACCGGCTTGAAATTTCAGTACGACTCCATCGCCATCGACATGGCGCCGCAGAATGTCGAGCCGGTGCATGTGAATTGGCGCCGCCGCCGGGATGCCAGCGATAACGAGCTTTATTTCACCTATCACACGCGCTCGAAGGGCGCCGACAGCTTTGGCCCGATGGGGCCATGGCTGACCACCGCGGATGAGGTCGCCAATCCGAACGATCTGGAGGTTCTGGCTTTTGCGGATAACGATCCGCTGACGGTCGACTCGACCAGGAATTACCAGTTCCGGGTCGAAGACATCATCGCCGAGGCGAGCCGCTATTTCACTTTGGAGCCTGGCGACATTTTCCACTGCGGCACGACGGGAAAGGGCGTGGGAAAATATCCCCGCGGCCATCTGTCTCTGGATCTTTCCCGCAGCGAGCCGGTCGTCAGTGTCGAAATTTCCGGGTTGGGCCGGTTGAGCAATCCGGTGAAGCATTTCAAGCAGACCTAGCGCGAGACGCCGGCATCATCGAAAGAGGGGATCATGCCTTACGCCGTTCACTATCTGGACAAGACGGATGCGGGCGATATCCGCCAACTGCATCGGGACGCCCATATCGCCTATCGCAAAGGGCTTGGCGACAGGCTGCTGCTGGCGGGCCCGCTGCTGTCCGAGGACGGCAAGCCCGTGGGCAGCCTGGTGTTGCTGGAAGCGGCAAGCCTGGAGGAAGCAAAGGGGATCGCGCGATCCGATCCGTATGCCGCTGCCGGACTCTTCGACCAGATTCTGGTGCATGGGTACAAAATCATGGCCATGAACCTGCAGCGGGGCTAGCGCCGGACGGAAGCTAGGTGCTTCCCCGCATCTTGCCGATCAGAGACGTGAGATTGTCCGGCAGGCTGTTGCCGCGCCAAGCGATATGGAAATCGGGCCGGGCCAGTATCAAATCTTCCTTGAAGACCGCCAG
>JAFECO010000005.1 GCA_018242085.1 Pseudomonadota bacterium | reverse complement strand
ACCGTCATCCTGATCCCCCGCGGCGCGTCGCACGCGCCCATTCTTTTCACCCGCACGCCCTACAGCGCCGACGAACAGACCGGCTACGCCCAGAGCGGCCATATGGGCATGATCCTGGACGGCTATGACAATGCCAACGACACCATCCTGGAAGGCGGCTATATCCGCGTGGTGCAGGATGTGCGGGGCAAATACGGCTCCAAGGGCATCTATATGATGAACCCGCCCTTGGCGGGCACCCCATTCAATCCCACCAAGACCGACGATTCCACCGACGCCTATGACACCATCGACTGGCTGGTGAAGAACATCAAGGAATCCAACGGCAAGGTCGGCATCATCGGCATTTCCTATGACGGCTTCACGCCGTTGATGGCGCTGGTCCATCCCCATCCGGCGCTGAAGATCGCCGTGCCGATGAACCCCATGGTGGATGGCTGGCGCGGCGACGACTGGTTCCACAATGGCGCCTTCCGCCAGCAGAACATGCCCTACATCTATGAACAGGACGGCACCAACGACAATTCCGCCAAATGGTGGAAGTCGGTCGAGGACGAGTATGACCTTTATATGCGCGGCGTTTCGGCGGGCGCATTGGGTGAAGCCCATGGCCTGACCCAGATGGGCTTCTGGAACAAAGTCACCGCCCATCCCGCCTATGACAGTTTCTGGCAGACCCAGGCGATGGACCAGATATTGGCCAAGCAGCCGATCACCGTGCCGATCCTGCTGGTGGGCAGCCTGTGGGATGCCGAGGATATCTACGGCTATATGGCAGTGTGGAAGGCGCTGAAGCCCAAGGACACGAACAACCTGGTCCGCATGTCGATCGGACCCTGGTATCACGGCCAGGGCATCGACGAAGGTTCGTCCCTGGGCGCCGTCAAGTTCGGCATGGACACGTCCAAATGGTGGCGCCGCCACGTGCTGGCGCCTACCCTCGCCCATTACCTGAAAGACGAAGCGCCGCCGCTGGATGTGGCGACCGTCACCGCGTTCGAGACCGGCACCAATGAATGGCGCAACTTCCAGACCTGGCCCGCCTCGAACGCCAAATCGGCGCCGCTGTACCTGAAGCCCAATGGCGGGCTGGGCTTCGAGCCCGCAAGCGGCGCCGCCGCCACGGTCGATTATGTTTCCGATCCGGCCAAGCCTGTGCCCTATCGCGCCCGCCCGATCAAGAATTCCGGCTATGACACCTGCGCGCAATGGGCCTGCTGGCTTACCGATGACCAGCGCGAAGCGTCGGGCCGCCCCGATGTGGTGAGCTTCACCACCGATGTGCTGACCAAGCCCGTTACAGTGCGCGGCCAGCCGGTGGTGCATCTGACGGCCGCCACCACGGGCACCGATGCGGACTGGGTGGTGAAGCTGATCGATGTCTATCCCGACCAGGTGCCGGGCGATCACGCCATGGGCGGTTATCAGCTGGCGGTGGGCATGGATATTTTCCGGGGCCGCTACCGGGAATCCCTGTCCGATCCCAAAGCGATCACGCCGAACACGCCGCTCGCCTATCAGTTCGAGCTGCCCAACGCCGATCACGTCTTCCTGCCGGGTCACCGCATCATGGTGCAGGTCCAGTCCAGCTGGTTCCCGCTTTATGACCGCAACCCGCAGAGTTTCGTGCCCAACATCTTCTTCGCCAAGCCGTCGGACTATAAGGCGGCGACGCAAAGCATCACGGTGGCGGGCCCGCAAGGCAGCTTCATCGACCTGCCGGTCGCGCCCTGACGATGGTCGCGGCGTCTCGCTGAGATCGAAGCCGGGTACGGCCTCGGCCATCCGGCCCCTTGGAGAGTTGGCTTATTCCGCCGCGCGCCTGCCGCCCCGGCTTTCCAGGTCGCGGGCGAATTGCGGATTGCGCTTGGCATCGACGCGGCGGATGCAGGCTTTCAGGAAGTTGCGGGTCAGCTTCAATTCCGCCGGAACCGGAATGGAATGGGCGAAGCGCTCGAAGCGGGTTTCGCTTTCGCTGTTGGTGAAGCCGGGCATGGCGCCGGTCTGATGCGCATAGATCAGGCACAGCTCATAGACGTAACGCTCGATCCGGACCTTGCGGTCCCCGTCCGGTCCCGCACCGTCGGATATGCCGGATACCGCGCGCTCGATATCGCGCCAGGCGGCCTCTTCGTCACGCAGCACGGCATGCTTTCCGGGGCACAATGCCTTCAGAATTTCGTCCCGGTGCTTGCCCAAACTCATCAATCTTGTCCGCGCGATGCAACTTGCGCGAAGTTATGGCCTGTATCGGCGCGTGCAATTCGCGTGAGCGGATTTGGTTAACAACAATCGGGAATGGAACTTATTTTTCCGCAAATGGCCGGAAAATGATGGTTAACAAAAGGCGACCTCCGGTAATATTACCCACATCATTACGAGTTGCAGGACCCGATCCGCGCATTCCTAGCTGCCGCGGATGATGCCGATTCCATTCTGGATGCTGATCTTGGTGCCGAAGGCGGCGGACATGGATTTGAGATTTTCCAGGATGCGGCGCGCTTCATCGGGCGAAGCCGGACCCGGCATGCCGCCGGCCGGGCCGCCGACCTGAATGGCGAAAGGATAAAGCCGGATCTCGTCGATCCTGCCATGGGCATAGCGCGTCACCGGGATCACGGTCTGGAAATAGCCATCGGGAAAATTCATCACCTGGCCGGTGGGCGTGGTGTAAGTGCGCTTGCCGCGAAAATCGAAGAACAGGCTGCCCAGGCTGTAGAAGATGGGCTTGCCTTTATAGATCTCGATCCCGCCCAGCACATGCGGGCCGGTGCGCACCACCGCATCGGCGCCCGCATCGATGGCGGCGTGAAACAGCGCGGGCTCGAAATTGGCGGGGCGCGGATCCTCGGACGACGCCGCTTCGTTGGCCCAATGCAGCATCATCGGCTCGTAAGGCGCGCCGCCTTTATCCTGGTGTCCCGCGGTCTGGTGCGCATGGATCGAGAAGATCACGAATTTGGCTTTGCTCCGCGCCGCCTTCACCGACGCGATGACGGCGTCCCGGTCGCCCATATTCATTTCCCAGGCCGGTCCGGTCTTGGCGCCTGCGCGGAAGACCTGATCGCCCAGCCGCACTTCATTGGCCCCCGGCGAGCCGCCGAAATCCAGCGGGCCAACGATCTGGCGCAGCGTCTGCAATTGCTGCGGCGTCACTACGCCGACTTCGCGCACATGCAGAGGGCTGATGCCCATGCGCGCGCGTGAGGCGATATCGAAACGAGCGACCGGCGGCCCGGCCACCGCCATGGGCGGAAAGGTCGATGCGGTGGAGACCAGCGCGACCCGGCCTTTCACCGTTTGCACGTAAGCAGGCGCGCGCGCCGCCTCCAGCCCCTCGCCCGCGCCCGCTTGCGTCACGCCCGCCGCCGTCAGCCAGCCCACGGTGGCGGCAAGTCCGTCGCTGCCCCAGTCGGTGGCGTGATTGTTGGCCTTGGAGACCAGGGAAATGCCCATCGTTTTCAGGTCGCGGGCAAATTGGGACCGCTGCAAAGGATAGCCGCCGCCATTTTCGGCGGCCGGATAGCCGCGAAAATCCTTGATGTCGAAGATCGAGCCTTCCTGGTTGGCGTAGGCGACATCGGCGCCGCGAAACAAAGCGGCGACCTGCGCGAAGCCGGGATCCTCGGACTTGGGAAGATCGTGATAGGGGCCGATCATGTCGCCCGCCGCCGCGAAAGTGAATCCGTCCGGCACCGTCATGGCGGCCGGCGCGGCCACTGCAAGATTCGCCGCCACTATCAATCCCGTCAGCATCGCCGCCACCATCCCTGTCGCGCGGCGGATCATGCCGGTGGTTCGCGCAAAAGAAAACCGCGCGCTGCGTCAGCCGAAAACGCGGTGCAGCCAATCCTCCAGATCGCGCGCCCGGTCGCTGCGCACGCCGATATAGCCGTCGGGCCGGATCAGAAAGAGGGTGGGGCCGTTATCCGCCACGCCATAGGCCCGGCGGATCGCGTGATTGGCGGCGGTGGGCGGGATCACCACCACCCGAAGGCCCGGCTGGGGCGCCAGCGCCGAAGCCAGATCGTTGGTGCCGGACACGAAATTCAGCACCATCACATGGGTGCCGCGCATCAGATCGAACAGCCGGACCGGGCGGCCCGACATGCCGGTGACCGGTCCATCGGGCGCGCGGTCGCCCGCCTGCACCGGCACATCGCCGCCTTTCGACACGGTGCTGAGCGAAGCGCCCCGGTAATTGTGATCCAGATGGAAGATGTCGGATTGAATCCGCCGCTGGCGTTCTTCCGCCTCGTCCGCCGTCATGCCTTTTTCGATCAAGGCGCGGGCCAGGACGCCCAGCACGCCCGCCGCGATGGGACGGCGCTCCTCTTCATACGTATCCAGCAGCGACGGATCGGCGCCCTGCATCACCGCCGCCAGTTTCCAGCCCAGATTGTACGCGTCCTGGATGCTGATATTCAGGCCCTGGCCCGGCGATGTGGGCGCGGAATGGGCGGCATCACCCACCAGAAAAACCGAACCGTCGCGCATCGCGTCCGCCAGGCGGGTATTGGGCCGGTGCGCGATGATCCAGCGCGCATCGCTGAGCGCAATATCGCTGCGCCCGGTGCGCGCGTTGAACAGCGCCTGCAAAGTCTCCAGCGACAATTCGGGCACGGGCTGGTCGGGCGGCAAAGGGGCCACGAACTGGAAATAATCGCTGTGCGGCAAGGGGCAGAGCGACACGCGGCGGCTTTTGTCGCCGTCCGGCGTCCAGTTCATCCAATAGCCCGGCTCCAATGCCCCGGCCTTCACATCGGCGACGATGTAAAGTTCGTCCTCCGAGGTTTCGCCGGAATAGGCGATGCCCAGCGATTTGCGCACCGCGCTCCCCGCCCCGTCCGCGCCCACCAGATAGCGGCAGGCGATAGTGTCTTCCTTGTCCCCGATCCGGACCGTGGCGGTGACGCTGTCCGTCTCCTCTTCCGACCAGAGAAATTCAACCCCGAATTCCACCTCGATGCCGTGATCCAGAAGGGCATTGCGCAGAATGTCCTCGGTGCGCCATTGGGGGATCATCCAGGTGGCGGCATAGGGCCGGGCCGGCGTCGCCACCGGCTTTCCCCGGCCCAGCAGCTCCCAGATCGCTTTTTCCCACAGCAATTTGGCGCCGTCATAGGCCCGCCAGCGAGGAAACTCTCCGCCGTCTTCCTGGACCGGATCGATCAGGCCCAGATCGTCGAAAATCTCAAGCGTCCGCGGCTGCAGACCCTTGGCCTTGGAGGCCAGGACCGGCGCCGGCGCGGCGTCGATCACCCGGACGGGGATGTTGCGGCGGGCCAGCTCCAGCGCCAGCACCAGGCCGGCCGGACCCGCTCCCACCACCAGGACCGGCAGCTCGCCGGCATCTTCCGAAAATTGCGATGACATATGAATGTCAAACGCCCCAAGCCGGGGGCGGTGTCAAGTCATCCAGCCGGGCGGGCCGGTTTGCCGGGAAGCGGAGAGGTTAAGGCGGGACCCGCGCTCAGGCCCGGCGCGAACGGCGCACGAAACGGCGCAAGGTCTGGCCGGTCTCGGTGCGAAAATCCGTCGGCTTGGAAGCGGCGTCATCATCCGCGGCGACGAAGACGAAATTGTCGCCGGACAGGTTATAGATTCCCGGCAGATGCTTGCCGGCATCCGGGCCCGTCTCATCGACCCAGGTCGCCTGGCGGGGAATGGTGGTGGCGTCCAGGCGGAATTTTCCCTTCAGCAGCACATTGCCTTCGACGCTGACGACCGAGAATTCGTCGCGATCGATGATCGTGAGCGTGCCCGCGGCGCTATAATCGTCGGACGGATTGGAAATCCCATCGGCTTCGATGGCGACCTGTTCCCAGGCACCCTGCAGCAGCTCGAGATCTTTTTCGGTTTTGCTGAACGCCATGACTGAAACGAAATCCTGATCCACGGCGCGGATGTCTGCACATTTCATAGGCAAACGGAAGGCCGCAGATCGCCGCCAGAGCGGACATAAAGGTCGCAATTTGTATCAGTGTATCTTGTTGAAATCCCGACATTTTGTCGGGGAATCCGATAGTCCGCGCGCCGGTTCCGATAACAGCTTATATAGAAAGCGGTTTTTTCCAAGGTTCCGATTCCGTGAAACCCTGTCGTCCCGCATGGATATCCTTGGTCGCCGCCGCCTGTCTTATTGCGGCGACAAATCTTCCCGCCAAGGCCGCCACGGCCTGTTTTGCCGCTGCCAAAGTCTACCGGATTCATCCCTTACGCGGCGGCAACGACAGCAAGGATGGCTGGTCGGTTCGCGGCGAGGCGTTCAATCAGTGCGTGCGCCGCGCCGAAACGGCGGACCGGATTCTGCGCGGGCATTATCCCGAAACGATCTACACTCTGTCTCTGGCGTCGACGATCGGGTGTCATAATTGTTGACCCCCATCTGTCTTCCTCAGGCAAGCCTTCGGAAGACATCTTCCCCCGCTGTCGCTCCGCTCGCGGAGGAAGAAAGCTGGAGCCAGGGCGCTCTAGTGCTTGCTGAAGCAACTTGGGCCCGCCTCCCCTGCGTGCGAACGTAGCAACCCCTCGAGGTTGCGAAGCCCGGAGGGGCATCAATCAGCCGGAACCGCGTCCAACGCCGGGCCACCTGCGCCAGCCGGAATCACCGGCAGGATCACGGCCGAGGGATGGGCCGCATCGTGCAGGATGGTCTGGGTCGCTTTCTGCCATTTCGCGCTGGTGCCGAACTTTTCGCCCGTATTGGAATTGGGCGCGAATTGCGGGAAATCGCTGGATGAGATTTCCAGACGGATGCGATGGCCGGGCTTGAACAGGTTGGATGTCGGCCAGACATGGATCTTGTACTGATAGACCTCACCCGGCACGACCGGCGTGGGATTGGACAGCGACTCGCGATAGCTCGCTTTCTGGATGCCGTTGGCCAGGTTGATCGCGGTGCCGTCCGGGAACACATCCACCAGCTTGGCGGTGAAGTCGGTATCCGGCGCACTGGTCTTGGCGTAGAGCGTCACGGTGATCTGGCCGGTGACTTCCATCGCCTGTTTCAACGGCGCGCTGGAATAGACCAGAATGTCGGGACGCTGTTCGATCGCGGATTGGTCGAACTGGCCTTGCGGGCCGGTGGTCCAGGAACAGCAGGAATGACCGCCCACGCTGGGCACCGGGTTGGACGGGTCATAGACGAATGTATCGACGCCGGCATCGGCCTTGGCTGCCGCCACCGCGCTGCCGAATTCATTGTCGGCATGGGCCTGGCCCTGGGTCTGGGCATCGCCCCGGGGCGGCGTGTCGGTGAGCACGCCATCGCCAAACGACGAGTTGGCATGACCGCCGCTGGCCAGATACCAGTTCTGCGGCTTGGTGCCCGCGAGCGGCCAGTCCTTCGACACATGCCATTTGTCTTCGCCCATGGTGAAATAGGTCACGCGCGAGCCGGAGGTGATCTGGTTGGCCTTGCCTTTGAGGAAATGATCGAACCAGGCCAATGAAAGATCGTTGACCGGGCTGTTGGCCACCGGGCCGATGGCATGCAGGCGCGGACTGACCATGCTTTCCGGCCGTCCCCAACCCAGATGCTCCCAAGGACCGATCACGATGCGCGAATTGTTGCGGGCGATCTCGGTGGCGCCCTTGTTCTTGACGCCGTTGAAATTCTCCAGCGAGCCGTTGATGAAGGCATCGTACCAGCCGTCAAAGGCCAGCACCGGCACCTCGACCTTGTCGTAGCGGCGCTTGATGCTGAAGGCCTGCCAATAGGCGTCGTCGGTGGAATGCTTGATCGCATCGAAGAAATAAGGCGCCACGGCCGGGTTGTCGGGCTGGAAGAAAGGCACCTTGTCGTAAGGCTGGAACAGGCTCCATTGCGCCATGTTCTTGTTGGCTTCTTCCATCTTGGCGGCGGCGGCCTTGTCGCCCCGGTTGATTGCGGCAGTCAGGCCGATGGTTTCCGCCATCCAGGGTTCGATGAAGGCCAGGCGGAACGCGCCGTCTTCATAGGTCCAGCCGTCATAATAATCGGAGGCGGTGTTGGAGGGCACGATGGCCTTCAGCGATGGCGGCGCGCCGGTCGCGGCCAGCCATTGGGTGGCGCCGACATAAGAGGAGCCGTACATCCCCACCTTGCCGTTCGAGCCGGGCAATTTCGCGGCCCATTCCACCGTGTCGTAACCGTCATTCCGGTCATTGGCATATTCATAGAAAGTGCCGCCGGACGCGCCCTGCCCGCGAATGTCCTGGATCACCACGATATAGCAATGCGAAGCGAACCAGTCCGGCGTTTGAAAGCGCGCCGGTTCGATCTGCGCGGCGGCCTTGCCATATTGGGTGCGCATCAGAATGACGGGCACCTTCTCCTTGGTCTGGGGACGATAGATATCGGCCTTGAGCATCACGCCATCGCGCATCCTGGCGGAAACATCGCTGGTCTTGGTGACCATGCATTCGCCCCGCCCGCCGGCGGGAGGCCAGGCCGCGAAGGCCGTGCCTGGATTTGCCATCACGAATGTCGCGCCCAGCAGCAGCCCACAGGCAAGTCCGTTCCCGGAAATTTTCTGCATCACCGCGCCCGCTTTTTTCCCGACAGCCATGTCCGCCTCCCTGTTTGCCGTGAACAGTGTCACGGCGCGGGTGGCCGAAAAAGGCAGAAAATTTGGACACGGCCACGCAAGACTTGGACAAAGACGCGCGGCGAACATGTTCGATTTTTCATGCGTGCGTTGACAGCGGCAACGCCGTCAATCCGCCGCCGCAACCGATTGCGTCACAAGAAACGGGAATCGTTCGGCATTTCTCCGCCACTTTCCCTCATGGACAGGAATTGCGCCGCAAGAAGCAGAGTGTTTGCGGTGCCCCTCTCTTCCACCAATGCGCCCGCGAATTTTCAGACGGGGCATATCGATGCACGGGCGGCACATTTTTTCAGCAATGCTGGCGGGATGGATGTTGGCAAGCGGGCCGGCGATGACGCAGGCGCCCCAATCGCCGGACGATGCCTGGTGGACGGGACCGATGCTGGCGAATTCCGCGCATACGCTTCCCAAGGGGCATATGCTGATCGAATCCTATCTCTATGACGCCATTTCGGGATCCACCAATAGCGTCAATTCCCTCACCTATCTGCTGTATGGCGCCACCGACCGGCTCACCCTCGGACTGGTGCCGACCGCGGGCCATAATTCGGTTCGCGGCGGCGAGGACAGCAGCGGCATCCAGCTCGGCGACACCCAGCTTCGAGCTCAGTATGGGCTGACCAGCCTGGATGCCGCGCGGGGCATTCCCGATCTGGCGATCGCCTTGATCGAGACTGTGCCCACTGGCCGCCATGACCGGCTGGGGACGCGGCCCAGCGACGGTTTCGGCAATGGCGCCTACACCACCGCCCTCGCCTTCTATTCCCAGATGCTGTTCTGGATGCCCAATGGACGGTTGCTGCGCACCCGCCTGGATCTCAGCCAAAGCATCTCCCGCCGGACGGCGGTCGAAGACGTGAGCGTTTATGGCACCGGCACGGGCTTTCGCGGCCATGCCCGGCCCGGAAATGCTTTCTCCGCCGACCTGGCGTTCGAATACAGCCTGACGCGCAACTGGGTGCTGGCGCTGGATGTGATCTACAACCATGGCAACGAAGCGATCGCGCGCGGCACGCGGAATGGCCGGCCAGTCGCTTTGAATTCCGGCACCAGCGACAGTCTGGGCTTTGCCCCCGCCGTCGAATTCAGCTGGACGCCCAATATCGGCGTGCTGGGAGGCGTCCGCATCATTCCCAAGGGGCACAATGTGCCCGCTTCGCTCACGCCTGCGATCGCGATCAATTACGTCCTCTGATCCCGCGCATAAAAAAAGCCGCCCATTTCCGGTTTTCCGGAAATGGGCGGCAAGTCTCTAAAACCGTTTGACCGGCTTAGAAGTTCAGAGTCAGGCGACCATAATAGTAGCCGCCATTCGGATCGAACGACGCGCCGACCGGCGGGTTCTGCACCTGGCCGCCGCTGGCGGAGTTGGTGCCGCCATTGGCGCTGAGCGGCGAGCTGGTGAAGCCCACGACATCGCGGCGGATGTTGAAGATGTTGTTGCCGCCGAACGTGACCTGGAAGCCTTCGGTGATGTTGTACCGCGCTTCCAGATCGGTCAGGCCGACAGCGGCCTGGTTGGACGGATACAGCGGCGGGCCGCTGTTCGGGGTGGTGAAGCCCTTTTGCGGACCATAATAGGTCTCGCGGAGCGTCACCCCGAATTCATCCAGCGACCAGTTGGCCGTCAGACCAACCTTCTCCTGCGGCGCGCTGTGCACGAAATTGAACAGCGTATAGGCCTGGAAGAAGGTCGCATTCGGGTTGGAGGCGGCGAGCACCGCCGGCGTCGGCGAAACCGACGACAGGGACGTGGAGTTGTAGTTGCCCGCCAAGGTCCAGTCGACAAGGCCGTACGCGCCGAAGTCGGTGGGATAGTTGACCGTCAGGTCGACGCCCTGAGTCAGCGTGTCCAGGCCGTTCAAGAAGGCGGTGACGCCCACCTGGTTCGCGGTCGGGTCCAGGATGTTGCCGTGCGCGATGATCGCCTGGTTGACCAGCGGCACGTTGATCGAACCGCCCAGGTAATTCACCGTGCCCGAACGGACGATGCGATCGCCCAGCGACACGCTATAGGCATCGACCGTGACGCTGAGGTCGGCCAGCGGATGGGCGACAAGACCCACGCTGTACTGGGTGGAGATTTCCGGCTTCAGGTCGGGCAGGCCCAGCACCTTGGCCGCCGCCGAGTTGGCGGGCAGCTGCACGGTGGCGGCGACAGGCGAGACCTGGGTGGCGGAGTAGAATTCCTCGCCCAGGTTGGGAGCGCGGAAGCCGGTCGAAATCGTGCCGCGAATGCCGATCATCGGGCTGAAATCGTAACGGGCCGTGATCTTGCCGATCTGGGCGTCGCCGAAGTCCGAATAATGTTCGGCGCGGCCGGCGATGTCGATCTGCAATTCCTCGACCGGCGCCACCGCCAGGTCCAGGTACACGCCGTAATTCTTGCGGCTGTGCTTGCCCGCGTCCTGCGGCTGGAAGCCCGGATAGGATTGGCCGCCTTCCTTGTAGCGCGAAGCGGTGTCACCCGCATCGATGCTGTAGAAATTCTCGCGGCCTTCGAAACCGAACGCGACATTGAGCGGACCGGCCAGGCCGACATTGAAGGAATGGCTGGCGTCGACGGTCGCCGTCAATTCGCTGGCGGTGAAGGTACCGTCATAGAAATTGGTCGGCGAGGTGTGGGTATCGATGAAGAGCGAACGGTTGGCCGAATTCCAGGTATAGATATTGGCCCGGTCCTTGCCGTAGCCGGCGCCGACATCGATGTCCCAGCCCATCAGGTTGAACTTGGTGCCGATATTGTACTGGTAATCGTCTTCCTGCAGCACTTCCTGAGGCGAGAAGCCGTTCGGATACATCACCAGCTCGCCGGGCGTATAGAAAGTGCCCGCCTGGCCGGACGAGATGATCTGGCCATTGGCGTTGAGACCGGTGCCGTTGACACCCAAGGGGGAGATGCCGCCGCCGATGCCCACGGCGCAGGCCGGCGTGATGCCGTTGGCCGAAAGGGCCGTGTTGTAGCCTTGGCGGTTGGTGGCCGAGCAGGGCTGGCTGGAGCCCGGCGTCGCGATCACTTGCGACGGCATGCGGACATTTTCCCAGGCCTTGGCGAAACGATGCGCCCAGCTGCCGAAGGCATAGACCTGGACGTTATCGCTGAAGTCGTAGCCCGCATTCACATAGGACGTGAACAGCTGATATTCGGGGTCGCTGTTGATCCGGTTGGCGCGGCCATATTCCGGCATGCCCTGGCGGTTGGCCAAGGGAACGCAGACGCCGGCGGTGCAAGGCACGACGCCATTGGCGTTGGGCAGGAAGGTATTGTTGCCCGCCGTGGCGCCCACGCCGATCAGGCCTTCCGGCGCTTCGGTGCCGGTGGGGCTGAACAGGCGGGTGTCGTTGCCGCCATTATGGGTGAAGCCGTGATACTTCTTGTCCGCGGTGATGTTGACGAAGCCCTTGTCGAACAAAGGCAGCGCCAGATTGGCCGAAACTTCGAAGGTTTCGCCACGGCGGTTGTAGTTCTGGCCGCCGGAAACCTGGAGCTGGCCGCCGGAGGATTTCTTCTTGAGGATGAAGTTCACGACGCCGGCGATGGCGTCGGTGCCGTATTGCGCGGCCGCGCCGTCGAGCAGCACTTCGACATGGTCGATCGCCGCGGTGGGGATCAGCGAGATGTCCGCCGCCGCGCCGCCGCCGGACGAGCCGCCGCCGACATTGAGGTTGGACGTGCCGTGACGGCGCTTGCCATTCACCAGCACCAACGTGTCGTTGGGCGAAAGACCGCGCAGCGCCGCTGCGAGGGTCAGGTTCGCGGTGTCGCCGCCGAAGGAGTCGGCGGTGAATGAGGGAACGGTCTGGCCCAGCGCGGCGCGCAGGTCGCCCGAACCGGCGCCATGGGTCAGCGAGTCGGAGCCCAAGACGGTGATGGGCGCGGCGCTGTCGGCGGCGGTCATGCCCTGCACGCGGGTGCCGGTCACGATCACGGTTTCATTTTCGGTGGTGGCATTCTGGGCCATCGCGGGCGCGGCGGCCCAGGCGAACGCGGCCATGGACGAGCCGAGCAGCAGCGAACGCTTGAAGTTCATTCTTTGCATATGAATTCCCCTAGATTGCAGTTTTTTAATGCTCCGATACGTTCGTACGCATCGGCAATTCTTTTGGATTTGAGAGACGTCTGAAGTGGTGTGGCGGCCCCCGTGCCCGCAAAAAAAGCAGGCCGGAATTGCCCGCATCTTGGCGAAATCCCCGCACAAGGCGGAAATCACTAAACTTTGCGACAGGCTATGAGGCCACTGAGGTGGGTGAAATTATATTCAGGATGGGTTCATATAAGACTAAATGGTTAGTTTTTCATCGAAAGAGATGGGGCGGTCTTTCGGGAATGCCCGGAAAGCCTGGAAAAATTCCGCTTGCCCTTTCCCAATCCGGAACTTTAGAGACCGGAATTATCGTCAATACGCAGCTTTTTGGCAGAAACTGGCATGCTTGCCACAGTCGGCGCAGCATTCTGGCGCCCCTGCCGGCGGATGGATGCGGAAAAAAGCCCGACTCGGCCGGCTTCAGATGAGATGGCTGAGGCCGCTGGCCAGGCCGAACACGACCAGGCCGAACACCAGCACCCCGGCAATCCCCAAGGCCGCGCCCAGAAGAATGGCCACGCCGTCATGTTCGATCAGTCCCAGCCCGATCACCATCAGGGCCAATGCGGGCACCATGTGGCCGAACGGAATCGGCAGCGCCGACAGGATCGAAAGCACCACGCAAATCAGCCCGATCACCCGTTCCGCGGCGGGCGTGCTCACCGCGGGCAGACGCGGTTTCAGCAAGGGCTCGATCCGCGCCAGCATGCCCGCCAGCCTGGGCGTGATGGATTTGAGCACGCTGGCGCCGATGCTGCGCCGGGCGATCGATTTGGGCAGCACCAGCCTGGGCCAGCCCAGCATCAGATGCACCGCCAGGATGATCACCGGAATGCCGAAAATGACATTGCCGAAGGGAATGGGGGCGGGAAAAATATTCGGCACCGCAAAGATCGCCATCAGCACGCCCAACCCGCGATCGCCCAGGCTGGCGACCACGTCTTCAAGACTGACGCGCTCGCCGCCCAGCTGGTCCGCGAACTGACGCAACAATTGCGAGGTTTTCTCGGGGGGCGCGCCGGATGGAAAGATCGGCTCGGAAGGGTCTGTCATCGGCGCGGTCAGACCGGCAGGCCCAGATACCGCCACAGCTTTTCGATCTGAATCATGTCCAGTTCGATCGCCGTTTCCAGTTCTTCGATCCGGCCTGGCGCACGGCCCTGGGCGTGCTGCGCATGGCCGCTTTTCAGGGCGTCTTCCAAGGTTCCGGTGACCGGCCCGCCCTCATCGGGCGCATGCCGCCAGCCCGGCGAGGTCACTTTTTTGGTCAGTTCGTCGTCCGTATATCGGCTGGCCATGAACGCTCCTCGCGGGGTCCAACGCCCCAAGACCTATAGAAGACATATATAAGCCGCCGACCCGCAATTGGAATGAAGCAAAGCCGTGGGCTATCGCGGAAAATTTATCCCTCCGGACCGGACGCAAGCCTTTGTTTTTCCTGGTTTCGTGCTGCCCGCCGCTTTTTGCGATGAACCAAAGGGCCGGGATTCGCATTGAAAAAGGACGGAGTTAGCAAGCGTGGGGAACCGGAGTTGCCATGTCCTTGACCTATCGCGAGCAGATTTTCAGCGTCCCCCTGGCCCGCCGCCGGAAAAATATCTTTGAAGACGATGCGCATGGCATCGGCCGCTCACCGCGCTTTGTGCCCGGATGGTGGCTGGCAAGCGTTGCGGTGTTCTATACCGCCGTCGCGGCGCTCTGCATTTTTGTCTTATAGCGACCGGCCGGCTGCGGTCAGCTTTCGCCGGGCGTCAATAGGCTGTTGGCCAGCCGCGCATGAAGCTCGGCCTGGGCGCGCTCGCGCTCCTGGGAGCGGGCGATCCATTTTTCCACCGTGCCCAGGCGTTCGGCGAGCAGTTGCGCGCCGGCCGCTTCGCCGTCGATCTTGCGGCCCAGATTGCCGAGATCGCCATACAGCACCGCCAGCCGGTCCGCGCCGTCATCGAGCTTGCGGCTGAGATTGCCGATATCGCCATGCAGTATCGCCAGCCGGTCGGTGCCGCCGTCCAGCTTGCGGGTGACCGTGCCCAGCGTATCGGCAAGCGCTTCGATCCGTTCCACCGAACGGGCATTGCGATCCTTCAGTTCCGCGATCGCCTTTTCCGCCTGTTCCATCTGGGTGCGATGCTCGCGCAGCGCCAGCGCCGCTTCGCTCAAGACATCGCCTTTGAGACGGTTCATGTCGCGCGTCAGGCCTTCATGGCGCGCATCCGCCGCCTCGAGACGGGTTTCCATCTGGCGGGCGGCTGCGGCGGCACTTTCGCCGGCCGCGTTCAGATCGTCCTTCAAGGCGGCGCTGCGGCGCGCCAATTCGTCATGCATTCCGACCGTGCGCCGCGACAGATCCTCGTGGCGCATATCGCCCGCTTCGACCCGTTCCTCCAGCTTGCGCAAGGCGACCGCCGCTTGATTGAGGTTGGAGACCTCGCCGCGCAGCATGCGCATATTGTAGGCGAGGTCCTCGTTATGGCCGTCGGCGATCTGCATGCGCTCTTCCAGATGGCGCAGGCCAGCGCGGGTTTCCTCGAAACCGCGCGCACTCGTGACCTCGCTGTTGACCACGCGCAGTTCCAACGCGTCCAGGCGCTCGCGGTCGGCGCCGAGCTGATGTTGCAGGGATTGCGCCAAAGCGGCGATCTTCTCGTCCCGCTCGCCGGCGCCGCGCTCCGCTTCCATGGCGAGGCCGGAGATCACATTGCAGACTTCGCGAATGGTTTCGCGCAGATGGGCGATTTCGCCGCCCTCTTCCAGGCGCGCGATGCGCTGGTCCAGATCGCTGAAGATGGCGGCCTGGCGTTGGGTGCCCGGATCGAATGGCGATTTGGACGGGGCAGGCGGCGGCTCGTCCGCCGCGGCGAAAGCGGTTTCGATCTTCTCGTGCAGCGCGCGCAGGCTTTCGGCGGATGCTTCGTCGGCCACCAGCAGGGCGTTATCCGCCCCATCGACCAGCGGCGGACTCACATCTGACACAGCAGCCCGGCTCATGCTTTTGCCCCGTAAACTAATGGCTGGATTGTCAGCCAATAGAGTTAACTCCGCCTTACCAAGGAAAGTACAGCTGCAAGCAGTTGATTCTATAAGAAAAAACCAAAAAATTCCAGCCCTTGGCCAGCCGGGCCGGCCCCTGCGCTTTCCTCCCGCCCGCAAACCATGCGGCCCAGACCGGAAAAGCGCGGACTATTTTAACCAAAAGCGTCTGAAAATGGGGCCGGACCGGCAGATGGGTCGCGGGATGTGGATATCGTGACATGAACGG
>JAFECO010000059.1 GCA_018242085.1 Pseudomonadota bacterium | reverse complement strand
CAAGGGCGCGCTGCGGGCCGTGGTCTGTACATCGACCCTGGATCTGGGCATCGACTGGGGTGCGGTCGACAAAGTGATCTGCATCGGGGCGCCCAAGGGCGCCGCCCGGCTGGTGCAGCGGATCGGCCGCGCCAATCATCGTCTCGACGAACCCAGCGCCGCCTTGCTGGTACCCGCCAACCGGTTCGAAGTCTTGGAATGCAATGCCGCCCGCGACGCGGTGCTGGCGGGCGAGTTGGATGGCGATCGGCTGAAGCAGGGCAGCCTGGACGTGCTGTGTCAGCATATCTGGGGCATGGCGGTGGCCGCGCCCTTTCATGCCGATGCGCTCTATGCCGAAATCTGCTCGGCCATGCCGTTTGCGGATTTGAGCCGCGCGGATTTCGACGCCGCGCTGAATTTCGTCGCCACCGGCGGCTATGCCCTCAAGAGTTACGACCGTTATGCGCGCCTGCGGCAGTTGCCCGATGGCAGATGGCGCCTGGCCCATCCGCGCCTGGGCCAGGCCTATCGCTTGAATGTGGGCGTGATCGTCGAAGAGCCCATGGTGGATATCCGCCTGCAATCGCGGGGCAAGCCCACCGGCGTGGGCGGGCGGCGGCTGGGACAGCTGGAGGAGTATTTCGTCGAGCAATTGTCGGCGGGCGATACCTTCGTCTTTGCCGGCGATGTGCTGCGCTTCGAAGGCCTGCGGGAAAACGCGGCCTATGTCACCCGCACCCATGATCCGGAAGCCCAGGTGCCCAGCTATAATGGCGGAAAGTTTCCCCTTTCCACCTTTCTCGCCCAGCGGGTGCGCGAAATGGTCTCCGCGCCGGAGCGCTGGCATGTGCTGCCGGAGCCGGTGCAGGAGTGGTTGAAGATTCAGGAGTGGCGCAGCGTCATTCCCAAGCCCGGCCAGTTGCTGGTGGAACATTTTCCCCGCGCCAGCCGCCACTATCTGGTCTGCTATCCCTTCGAGGGCCGGCTGGCGCATCAGACTTTGGGCATGCTGCTGACCCGGCGGCTGGAGCGGGCGCGGATGAAGCCTTTGGGGTTCATCGCCAATGAATATGCCCTGGCGGTGTGGGCGGCGCGGGACATGAGCGGCCTCGACATGGGCAAGCTGTTCGATGCCGACATGCTGGGCGACGATCTCGATGCCTGGCTGGCCGACAGCAATCTCTACAAACGCACCTTCCGCAACTGCGCCATCATCGCGGGCCTGATCGAGCGGCGCATGCCGGGCAAGGAAAAAAGCGGCCGGCAAGTGACGTTTTCGTCGGACCTGATCTATGACGTCCTGCGGGCGCACGAACCCGACCATATTCTGCTGCGGGCCACTTACGCGGATGCGGGCAGCGGCCTGCTCGACATCGCCCGGCTCTCCGATATGCTGGCGCGGGTGCGGTCGCGAATCGTCACCCGGAAGCTGGACCGGGTTTCGCCCCTGGCGGTTCCCGCCTTGCTGGAAATCTCCCGCGAGATGGTGGCGCGGGGCGAAGTGGAAGAAGAGATATTGCGCGAGAATGAAGACGCGCTGATTGCGGATGCGATGCGTGTTGACTGATCTGTGTGTCACCGTGAATGGCGAAACCTTGCTGCTGGACAAGTCCGGCGCTGCCTTCTGGCCCAAGACCCGCACCTTGATCTTCGCCGACCTGCATTTCGAGAAAGGCAGCTCCTATGCCAGGGGACGCCAGTTCCTGCCGCCTTATGACACCCGCGCCACCTTGCTGCGGATGGCGGAGGTGGCGGGGCGCCGGGCCCCGGTCCGGGTGATCGCCCTGGGCGATTCCTTTCACGATCCGAACGCCGCCGAGCGGCTGGGCACGGAGGAGCGCGCGCTGCTGGAAAGCATGGCGGCATCCGCGCATTTCATCTGGATCACCGGCAATCACGATCCCCATCCGCCGGCCTGGCTGGGCGGCGCGGTGATGGAAGAATGGCGCGAAGGCGGGCTGATCTTCCGGCATGAGCCGCGCCTCGATGCCGAGCGGGGCGAAGTGGCGGGCCATCTGCATCCGGCGGCCAGCGTCGCCAAATATGGCCGCGGCGTTAGGCGGCGTTGTTTCGTGGCCGATGCGGCCCGTCTGCTGTTGCCGTCTTTCGGGGCCTATACCGGCGGACTGGATGTGGGCGACCCCGCCATCGCGAGCCTGTTCGCCAGCCGGTTCCATGCCTTCATGCTGGGCCAGGACCGGGTCTATGCGATTCCGCGTTCGCAGGTCGGCAGTGACCATTCGCGGCTCCCGACGCGAGGCATTTTGGTTTCTGGCTAGGAGCGAGGAGCGTCCATACGCTGTCGCTATGGACGGACAAGACGTCCATGAGCGACGAGCGGTCCGTAGCGCCAGCGTGCGGACGCCAGGGACCAAAAGGACCGCGTCAGGTGGGGCGGCGGAAGAGCAGCGAGGAAATCCAGCCCATGATCACGGCCATCGCCACCGCCGCCAGGCCATAGCCGAAGGGCTGGTTGTGGGCGAAATTGTAGAGCCTGCGCTCCAGCCCGGTCTGGTCGATGAACAAGGGCGTTGACTGGGCGCTCTGCACCTCGCCATCGCGGAACAGATAGACTTCCACCTTGTACTGGCCCCGCACCACGCCCGCAGGCACCGGAACATGGGCGCGGAACAGGGTTTCGCTGAGAAATTCCACGCCGCCCGTCTCGGTATAAAGCTTGTCCTTGATCAGATGGCGCAATGCTGCCTGGCGGAACGGCTCATAGTCATGATGGCTGTGCACCGTATCGGGCTGCAGATTTTGCAGGCCGATACTGTAATGGCTGAGCGCGCTCTGCGGCGCGATGTCCTTGAGCGGGCGCGAACTGGCCAGGAAATAATAGGCCGGCATGCCGGACAATTTGGCGGCGTCGTGATTGATCCAGACGCCCGCCACCCGGTCGCGCCGCCGCACGGTGATGTCGGATTCCGGTCCGCGCACCACCACCACAATGTCCCGGCGTGCGCGGGGTTCGCCAGGCGCCTGGCCTTCGATGGCGCCGAACACGACAATGTCGCTGCCTTTGTAGGTGGAGGTGATCTGGATCAGGTCCTGGCTGACGCCGGACACCAGTTGCTCCGCCGCGGCGGGTGATGCGAAAAACAGGAAAGCCAGCAGGGCCGCGCGCCGCATCACGAGCCCCCGATGCTGTAGAAGTCGGCGGGCGTGACCACCAGGTCCCACAAGAGTTTGAGCGCCACGGCCAGCACCAGGAGGGCCAGCAGAAAGCGGATCTGCTCGCCGCGCAACTTGGCGCCGGCCCGGACCCCGAACTGGGCGCCGACCACTCCGCCCACCACCAGGATCGCCGCCAGCACGATGTCCACGGCATAGTTGCTGGTGGCCTGGAGCAGGGTGGTGACGATGGCGACGCCGATGATCTGCACCAATGAAGTGCCGATCACCACATTGGTGGGCATGCGCAAAAGATAGATCATCGCGGGAATGATGATGAAGCCGCCGCCCACGCCCATGATCGCGCTCATCGCGCCCACCAGGAAGCCGATCACGATGGGCGGGATGATGCTGATATAAAGGCGCGACTGGCGGAAGCGCGCCTTCAGCGGCAGGCCGTGGATCCAGACATGATTGACGGGATGGATGCGGCCCGGCGCATTTCCGGTTTGGCGGGCGCGCAAGGTGCGCAGGCTTTCGCGCAGCATGATGCCGCCGATGATGCCCAGCATGGGCACATAGGTGAGCGAGACCACCAGATCCATCTGGCCGGCGCGGCGCATGATGGCGAACAGCCAGACGCCCACGCCGGTACCCGCCAGGCCGCCCGCCAGCATCACGCCCGCCATCTTGAAATCGATGGCGCGCTTCTTCCATTGCGTCAGTGCGCCGGAAATGGATGAGGCGGTGATATGGCTCAAGGTGGTGGCGACGGCGACGCCGGAAGGAATGCCGTAGAACACCAGGAGCGGGGTGAGAAGAAATCCGCCGCCCACGCCGAACAGGCCGGAGAGAAAGCCCACGCCCAGGCCCATGCCCAGAATGACGATCCATTGGACCGACATTTCCGCGATGGGCAGGTAGATTTCCATAAACCCAGTCCGTCAACCGCCGAATAGTTCGCGAACCCCTCCGCGATGAGGGAATGTGCGCGTGGGCGCTGGGTGGGTCAACCTTTCGGACGTGAAAAGCCGTGACCGGCTTGGATCAATTCGCCGAAAGGTCTTGAGGCTCCGGTGGCACATTGGCGGCGCGATTGAGCGGCGTCGCCTTGAAGGCCTGGGCGGCGCGGGTCGCGGCCGCGCGATCCGGATCGGACAATTGGGTCTGCAGCACCGAAAGGCGTGTTTTGGATTCCGCGTCGCCGGAGGCCGCGGCGATGGAATACCATTTGAACGCTTCGATCAGGCTTTGCGGAACGCCGTCGCCGCGCTCATACAGAACCGCGAGATTGAATTGCGAATCCGACAGGCCCAAGGCCGCGGCCTTGGAGAACCAGCGCGCCGATTCCGCCATGTCCTTCTTGCCGGTCGAGCCTTCGGCGAAAGAGACCGCCAGATTGTGCATCGCCTTGCGGTTCCCCAGATTGGCGGCCGCCTGATACCATTTGGCGGCGAGGGCGGGATTGGCGGTGACGCCCTGGCCGCGTTCATACATGGTGCCCAGGCGATATTGCGCCACCGCCTGGCCCGCTTCGGCGGATTTTTCCAGCCATTTCGCGGCCTGGACCGGATCGGCGGTGATGCCTTGGCCGTCCAGATATTTGAGGCCGATGATGGCTTCGGCGACGGGATTGCCGGCATTGGCGGCGGCGGCGATCTTGTCGGTGGAAGGCGGCGCGCTTTTGGGAGCCGCCTGCGGCGGCAGGGACGCCTGGACCGCTTTGGACGGAGCTTCGGCCGCTTTCGCTGCCGCGGGCTTGGTCTCAGGCGTTGCCGGCGTGGCGGCGCCGGAAGAAGGCAGCTGGGTTGCGGTGGTCGCCGGAGGCGCTTTGGGCGGCGGCGGCGACAAGCCCGGCGTCATGGTCACGACGGTGCGCGGCGTCACGGTACGGGAAGTGACATTGGGCTGAGGCTGATTGGCGGTGCTGGCGCTGCGCAGGCGTTGGTTGAGCAAGAGCACGGCCGCGGCAACCAGCAGCACGATGAAGATCACCACCAGAATGCCAACATAACGGTGGCCGGCCTTGTCGGCAGTTTCGGCGGTCGGGCGGCTCCAGCTGAAGCCGCCTGCGGAATGTTGGGTTTCGGCGTCGGCCGCGGCCTTGGCGGACCGGCGGGCGGCGCTGAGGAAATTGTCGTCCGCCGGGACCGGCTGGGCCAAAGCTTCGACCAGATCCTGCGGCATGTCGAAATGGGCGGCGTCCTGTGCGAACCCCTCTTGCGGGACCGCTTCATCCGCAAAGCCGGGCGCATGATCGGCCGGCATCTCGCTATCCGGCACGGACATGTCGGAGACGTGATCGATCTCGACGGTTTCCAGGGCGGGCGTTTCGTAATCCGACAATTCGAACACGGACTCTTCGAA
Organism: Pseudomonadota bacterium; assembly: GCA_018242085.1. GTDB lineage: Bacteria > Pseudomonadota > Alphaproteobacteria > Micropepsales > Micropepsaceae > Rhizomicrobium. The sequence continues at coordinate 2,627 of JAFECO010000059.1, read as the reverse complement.
CGCCGGCTCCTCGAACGGTTTTTCTTCGAGATGAGGCGCCTCGAAAACATTTGTTTCCGAAAAAGCGTGTGTTTCCGAAACGGGCGCGGCTTCGAAGGGCGGTGCTTCGAAAGCCGGGGTTTCAAAAGCAGGCGTATCGAAAGCCGAGGCCTTGAACGCGGGCGTTTCGTCGAAAGCCGAATCCTTGAAGGCGGGCGTTTCCTCGAAGGCCGATGCCTGGAAAGGCGGCGTTTCGGAGATGGGCTCTGGATGGACTTCGGGCGCACGGGCAAGACCGGCGCGCAATTCGGCCAGCATCTCATTGTGATTCTGTTCCACCGCGTCGAGCCGCTGGCTCACCTGGCGCAATGTGTCGGCCAGCGCGGCGGAAGGATCGGATTGCTCCAGCCGCGCAACGATGCCGGTGAGCGCGCGCTCGATATTGTCCAGCCGCTTTTCCATCGCCGGATCGGGGCCGCGGACTTCCAGCCGCGCGATGCGTTCCTCGATCCGTTCCAGCGAACCCAGATGATGGGCTTCGCGCTTCTGCAGGTCGGTCAGGTCGTGCGCGCGGTGATTGGCCTGGGCTTCAATCCGCTCCTGCACCTGTTCAAGCGAGGATTGGCCGAATTGAAGAGAGCTTTCGGCGGCGGCGATGCGCGCTTCCAGGGCGCGGGTGGCATTCTCGGCATCGGCGCGGGCCTGGCCCAGGCGGATGGCGAGCTGCTCCAGATTGCTGGTGAGGGTGGAAATCTGGGTCGCGGACTGATTGGCGGTATGGCCGATCTGGTCGGCAAGCCGCGACAGGCCCTGGTGCAGGCCTTTGACGGCGTCTTTCAGGCCATCCTGGTGGGCGGCGCGTTCCAGCCGCTCCAGCCGCTCGGACAGGCTCATCACATGGCCACCCAGCTGGTCGAACGCCTGGGCCTGTTCGCGGGTGGCGATGTTGATTTCGCTGGCCGCCTTGCTCATCGCCCGGTTGCTTTCGGACTGATTGCGTTCGGTGGAATCCAGCCTGCGGCCCACATTGCGCAGCTGTTCCTCGATGCGGCGATAGGAATCCGAGGATTCGGCTTCGGAGCGGCTCACGCGCGCCAGCATGTCTTCGGTTTCGCGCCGGCTGGCGGCGGACAAAGGCAGGCCCCAGGAATCGAGGCCGGGCCGGTCATGGGTGTTGCGCTCGAACGGAACGGTGCGTTCAAAAGCCATGGGCTGGGGCTCCTGTCCCATGTCCGAGAAACTGCGCAGGATGCGCCGGGTCAGCCATTCGCCGACCGACAAGCCTTCCCGCCTGGCCGCGGCGCGTGCAGCTTCCCGCGCTTCGGGCGGAATGCCGGCCACGTTCCAGGGAAGTTCTGCACGCATGTCGAATCACCCGCACCAGCGGCCCGCTATAGAAGGTAAAGGTGCCAAGATATAGTGTAAAGGAAGGGGGCTTTATCGAGTGGATGGGTGCGGGGCCCGGGCGCATGGTCATGCACAGATACTTGAGCCAACAGCGTTAATAGGCCGTTTATTTCCCCCTCCGCCCTTCGCACCTTAGTGGCCCCCATCTGTCCGGCACGCGGGCAAGCCCGCTACCGGACATCTTCCCCCGCCAATGGCTTCGCCATGCGGGGGAAGAAAGCCAGAGCCAAGACGATCCAGCGCCTGTTGAAGCGGCCGAGGCCCGCCTCCCCCGCGTGCGCGTAGCGCACTGGTGGGGGAGGTGGCCGTAGCACCGATCAGGTGCGAAGGCCGGAGGGGGAAATCTAAAATACTAAGGCCCGCCGCCCTGCGTACCCCGCAGGCGGATGGGAGGCGGGCGGCGGGCCGCGTCTTTCTGGGCGGCCGCGGGGGTCGAATAGCTGGTCACGGTGCTGGACGGATCGGCGTCGGCCAGGGGTTTCAGCCCCATGTCGCTGGCGAAGAGCTGGGCCACATAGACGGTGTCGCCATTGACGGCGGCGCCCACGCCGGTCCGGTCATAGGCCGGATAGGCCAGGTTTTCCCGATGCGGCTGGCTTTTCATCCATTCGTCCAGAAAGCGCGCCGCGAAGGCATCGGCATCGACCCCGCTCTCCTTCACATAATGCTGGGCGGCCAGATTTTCCCCCAATAGGCCCTGCCACCGGGCATCGTCCTTCATCAGCAGGGAGGCCGAAGTGTCGCCATTGGGCGCGGCATGGGCGAGGTAATTCTTCTTCGCCATGTCGCGGGCGCGAATCTCGGCGATCTTGGTCAGCTCCGGATCGATCGCCAGGGCCCTGGCCTTGGGATCCAGCTTGAGCCGCTGTTCCTCCACCAGGACGGCGATGCGCAAGGCCAGCGGCGCCATCTGAGTTTGCGGATCGGGCGGCGGTGGAGGGGCGGCCTGCTCGGTGCTCGCGCAACCGGCAAGCAGCAACAGGGCCAGGGCAGTGATCGCGGAACGCCTCATGCGGTCAGGACAGGATCTCGAACAGGCCCGCCGCGCCCATGCCGCCGCCGATGCACATGGTGACGACGCCATACTTGGCCTTGCGGCGGCGCCCTTCGATCAGGAGGTGACCGGTCATGCGCGCACCCGACATGCCATAGGGATGGCCGATGGAAATCGAACCGCCATCGACATTGAGCTTGTCGTGCGGGATGCCGATCCTGTCCATGCAATAGAGAACCTGGCAGGC
>JAFECO010000599.1 GCA_018242085.1 Pseudomonadota bacterium | reverse complement strand
GGCCTGCGCAGCAATGGCCGCAAGGTCCGCCGCCCGGAACTGACCCTGGCCGTGGCCGACCATAACGTCCCCACCAAGGACCGCGACCAGGGCATCACCGATCCGGAATCGCGCGAGCAGGTCGAGACCCTGGAAAAGAACGCCAAGGATTTCGGCGTCGAATATTTCGCCATGGACGATATCCGCCAGGGCATCGTGCACATCATCGGCCCGGAACAGGGCTGGACCTTGCCCGGCACCACCATCGTCTGCGGCGACAGCCACACTTCTACTCATGGCGCCTTCGGTTCGCTGGCCTTCGGCATCGGCACTTCGGAAGTCGAGCACGTGCTGGCGACCCAGACCTTGCTTGCGCAGCCCTCCAAGAACATGCGCGTGACGGTGAACGGCAAACTGCCCGAAGGTGTGACCGCGAAGGACATCGCGCTGGCGGTGATCGCCAAGATCGGCACCGCCGGCGGCACCGGCTATGTGATCGAATATGCGGGCGAAGCCGTGCGCGACCTGACGATGGAAGGGCGCATGACGCTCTGCAATCTCACCATCGAAGGCGGCGCCCGTGCCGGCATGGTGGCGGTGGACGATACCACCATCAATTACATCAAGGGCCGTCCCCGCGCGCCCAAAGGCGCCGCGTTCGAAGCGGCGGCGCATTACTGGCGCACGCTTCATTCCGACCCCGATGCGAAGTTCGACACCGAAGTGGTGCTGGATGCGCGCGACATCGTGCCGATGGTGACCTGGGGCACCTCGCCGGAACAGGCGCTGCCGATCACGGCGAATGTGCCGGACCCGGCGGCGATGAAGGAAGAAAACCACCGCGCCGCCGCCCAGCGCGCATTGGATTACATGGGCCTTGAGGCCAACATGAAGCTCACCGACATCAAGGTGGATCATGTCTTCATCGGTTCCTGCACCAATGGCCGGATCGAGGATTTGCGCGCCGCCGCCGACGTGGCCAAGGGCCGCAAGGTTGCGCCCGGCGTCAACGCCATCATCGTGCCCGGCTCCGGCCTGGTGAAGGAACAGGCCGAGGAAGAAGGCCTGGACAAAGTGTTCCTGGACGCGGGCTTTGAATGGCGCGATCCGGGCTGCTCCATGTGCCTGGCCATGAACGCCGATAAGCTGCAGCCGGGTGAGCGCTGCGCGTCCACGTCCAACCGCAATTTCGAAGGCCGTCAGGGTCGTGGCGGCCGCACGCATTTGGTGTCGCCCGCGATGGCGGTTGCGGCTGCTGTTACCGGGCACCTTACGGACGTTCGGACGC
>JAFECO010000598.1 GCA_018242085.1 Pseudomonadota bacterium | reverse complement strand
TCGCTGGAACGCACCCGCGGCTTCCTGGGCGCCTTGGAAACCACCGGCGAACTCTCGATCGCGAAGCTGACGCTCGCGAATAGCCAGATACATAAGCTGGCGGACATCTGATTTCCCCCTCCGGCCTTCGCATCGCAAGCGCGTTCATACGCTGTCGCTACGAACCGGCCACCTCCCCCACCAGCGCGCTAACGCGCGCGCGGGGGAGGCGGGCCTGCGTATGCTTCAGCAAGCGCTAGACCGTCTGGGTTCCAGCTTTCTTCCCCGTGAGGCCGAGTAGCAAAAGCTCCAGTGGAGCTTTTGCCGGCCGAACGCCCGCGCAGCGGGCAGCAGGCGAAGCCATTGGCGGGGAGTTCGCTAGCGACAGCGTAGCGAACGGCCGCTAGCGGGCTTGCCCGCGTGGCGGACAGATGGGGGAAATCAAAAAGCCTATCTAACCAGATTCAATCTGACAGACGGCTCGGCGGGGGCGGTTTTTTCCTGGCCCACGAACTCGATGCCGATGCCCTGTTCGTGATGGCGGGCGACGCGGCCGGCGATCTGGGCGATCAGGATGAATTCCCCGATCGGGGGGCGCATGTCGGTCTTCAGCGAAACGCCGCTGGCGGAAATATCCATCACTTCGCAATGCACGATCTGGCCGTCGGCGCGGGTGAATTTGGCAAAGCCCTTCTGGCTGGTGCGCTCGTGACGGCGCATCACCGTCTCGTCCACCATGTCCTTGTTGAGGAACAGGGTCAGCTGTTCGGCGGTGCGTTCGCGCTTCAAGGCGGTGCAGGAGAAATGCACCCCGAAGCTGGAATCGTCCATCCGCATCACCTGGCCTTCGAAGCGGCCGAAACCGTCGACATAGAGGATGACCTGGGTGCCCGGTTCGGGCAGCATTTGGCAGGTGATCGCCGCGCCGCCCGGCGACAGATCGCGAATCTGGCAATGGGCTTCCTTGCCGTCGGCGGGGGTGAAGAGCCGCCCCGGCAGATCGACGCGCACGCGGCGGAACCGCCGCCGTTCGGCACGGGCCTGGATTAAAGCGGGCTCGCTTTCCGTCATTGCCAGCGCCACGCCATAAAGACCGATCCTGGGGTCGTAATTCTCCCGCCATTTTTACGGCGGTGTCGTCAACAGATGGTTACCGAATGCCCATCTCTCCCCCGGAATTTGCCCCCTTGGGGTCCCCAACCGTCTTAACGGGCGGATAGAGGCAGGTTATATGTCCCATTCCGAGCTTGGCCGGTTTCTCCGGTTTTGGGGGATATTCATGCAGCTTTT
>JAFECO010000597.1 GCA_018242085.1 Pseudomonadota bacterium | reverse complement strand
GGGGCGGCAGGACCGCCAAAGGAGAAACCTCATGATCGACGTTCGGCCCTTCAACAGCCTTGGCCATGCCAATCATGGCTGGCTCAATGCCCGCCATCATTTCTCGTTCGCCAATTATTTCGACCCCAGGCGGGTGGAATGGGGCGCGCTGCGCGTCTGGAATGACGACGAGATCGCGCCCAATACCGGCTTTCCTCCCCATCCCCATGCCGACATGGAGATCATCACCTATGTGCGCGAAGGCGCCATCACCCATCAGGACAGCATGGGCAACAAGGGCCGCACCGAAGCGGGCGATGTGCAGGTGATGAGCGCGGGCAGCGGCATCCGCCATTCGGAATATAATCTGGAACCCGAACCCACCCGGCTCTTCCAGATCTGGATTCACCCGACCAAGCCGGGCGGCCAGCCGGCCTGGGGCGCCAAGCCTTTCCCCAAGGCCGACCGTTCCGGCCGCTTCGTCACCCTGGCCAGCGGCTTCGCCAACGACAATGACGGCTTGCCGATCCGGGCCGACGCCCGCGTGCTGGGCGCCACCTTGAAAGCGGGCGAAAGCGTCGAATATGCCATCGGCGCCAAGCGCCATGGCTATCTGGTGCCCGCCCTGGGCGCGGTCGAGATCAATGGCGTCAAGGTCAACACCCGCGACGGCGCGGCCATCGCCGACGAGGAGACCATCAAGGTCACGGCGCTGGAAGATGCCGAGATCGTCCTGGTGGACGCGGTGTAAGAGGAACGGGGTTTGAGCGAGCACATCAAACCGATGCCGGCGGCGTTCATCGGGCATGGCAGCCCGATGAACGCGCTGGAGCGCAATCGCGCTACGGAATCATGGCGTGCGTTCGGCGCCGCGATTCCAAGGCCCCGCGCCATCCTGGTGGTGTCGGCGCATTGGTTCATCGACGCCACCGCCGTGACCGCGATGCCGCGCCCGCGCACCATTCATGACTTTCGCGGCTTTCCGCCGGACCTGTTCGCCGTGCAATATCCGGCGCCCGGTTCGCCCGAACTGGCCGCCGAAATCGCCGAAGAGGTCAAGCCGGACAGAGTCGATCTGGATGGCGCGGATTGGGGCCTGGATCACGGCACCTGGTCAGTGCTCGCCCACGTCTTTCCCGATGCCGGCATTCCCGTGGTGCAATTGTCGATCAATGCGCTGAAGCCGTTCGACTATCACCTGAAGTTGGGCGCAAAGCTGGCGCGGCTGCGCGAGCGCGGCATTCTGATCATCGGCAGCGGCAATGTGGTGCACAATCTGGGCCTGATCGA
>JAFECO010000596.1 GCA_018242085.1 Pseudomonadota bacterium | reverse complement strand
TCGGTCAGGGTCTTGTCCTTGGGCTGAATGCGCACCGCGATGGCGATGGATTTCTTGCCTTCGGCCATGCCCTTGCCGGCATAGACATCGAACACCGACACGCTTTCGATCAGGTTACGGTCGGCCATTTTGGCGGCCTTGACGATGTCGCCCGCCGCCACTTTCACATCCACCACAAAGGCGAAATCACGCTCGATCGCCTGATAGGGCGATGGCGAGAACATGACGCGGCTCTTGCGGGATTTGGGTTCGGGGATGGCGTCCAGATTGATCTCGAACGCCGCCGCCGGACCTTTCAGATCGAACGCGGCCAGGATCTTGGGGTGCAGTTCCCCGAACCAGCCGATCTGTTTGGGGCCCAGTGCGATGGTGCCGCTGCGGCCGGGATGAAACCAGGGCGGCGCGCCCGCCGTCACCGGCGCGGTCGTCGGCCCGCCCATCGCCGCTTCCAGCCCTGCGAACAAAGCCGCCTTGGCGTCGAAGACATCGGCGGCATGACCGGATTTGCTCCAATCGCGGATGCCCGCACCCACGATGATGCCCGCCGCATTGTTGGTCTGGGCTTCCGGCATGCCGCTTTGGAAAGCCGGGCCGATCTCGAACAGGTTGAAATCGGTCAGGCCGCGCGCGGTGTTGCGCGCCGCCGCCGCCAGCAAGGACGGCAGGGGCGATGGCCGGAGCGCGTCGAGATCCGACGCAATGGGATTGGAAAGCTGGCGGGCGTCGTCGCCGCCGCCGAACAGCCTGGCCCGCTCGCGCGCCACGAAGGAGAAGCTGACGCATTCATTGAAGCCGCGCGCCGCCAGGGTCCGGCGCACGGCGCGGGCGCGGCGCTGCGCAGGAGTCAGAACCGGCTTGGCCACGGCGCGGTCGCGGTCCAGCGGCACCGACGGCACATCCGCCAGGCCATGGATGCGGACGATTTCCTCCACCAGATCGGCGGGACCGTCGATGTCGCGGCGGAAACTGGGCGGCGTCACATGCAGGATGTCGCCATGCTCCAGCACGGTGAAGCCCAGCCGCGACAGGATGCGGATGCTTTCATCCGTGCCGATCTGGATGCCGCCCAGGCTTTCCACCAGCTTGGGATCGAAATCGATATGCTTGTGGTTTGGCGGCAATTCGCCCGCGACCGTCACCTCCGACGGCTCGCCGCCGCACCATTCCAGAATGAGTTTGGTGCAAAGCTCGATGCCCGGCAGCACCGATTGCGGATCGACGCCCCGCTCGAAGCGGTAGCGGGCATCGGAAATGATGCCCAGCTTGCGGCC
>JAFECO010000595.1 GCA_018242085.1 Pseudomonadota bacterium | reverse complement strand
TTGGGCCAGAACGTCAACGCCTATCGCGGCACGGACGCGAACGGCAAAAGCTGGTCCCTGGCGCGGCTGATCGAGGCCATTGCCGGCATCGAGGACGTGCTGCGCATCCGCTACACCACCAGCCATCCCCGCGACATGGGCGATGATCTGATCGCAGCGCATGGCGATATCGAAAAGCTGATGCCCTTCCTGCATCTTCCCGTGCAGTCCGGATCGGACAGCGTGCTGGCGGCGATGAACCGCCAGCATACGGCGGATCAATATCGCGAACTGATCGCGCGCATCCGCGAAGCGCGCCCCGACATCGCTTTCTCCTCGGATTTCATTGTCGGCTATCCCGGCGAAAGCGACGCGGATTTCGAAGCCACCATGCAATTGGTGCGCGACGTGAATTATGCGCAATGCTTCTCGTTCAAGTACAGCGCCCGTCCCGGCACGCCCGCGGCGGCGGCCAAGAAGCAGATCGCCGAAAGCGTGAAAAGCGCGCGGCTGGATGTGCTGCAGAAGCTACTTCTGTCGCAGCAGGATGCGGCGAACGAATCCATGATCGGCAAGACCTCGGATGTGCTGTTTGAAAAGCCCGGCCGCGGCGCCACCCAGATCGTGGGCCGCACGCCGCACCTCAATCCGGTCCATGTCGAAGCGCCGCGATCGATGATCGGCACGGTGCGTCCGGTGAAGATCGAAGCTTTGACCGCCAACAGCCTGAAAGGCAGCCTGGCTTGAGCCCGCGCGCCAAATCCGTGCCCCGCAAGGCTGGGGCCGAACAGCTCACCTTGGAATTCGACGACAACAAATTGCTGGCGGCGCTGACCGGTCCGCACCAGAAACATATTGCGCGGCTGGAACAGCGGCTTTCGGTCCTGATCACCCAGCGGGGCAATCTGATCGCCATCGCCGGCACCCAGGATACCCGCGCCCGCGCCGCCGCGATTTTGCGCGCCCTTTATGCCCGGCTTCAGGCGGGCGAAAGCATCACCCTGGCCGAAGTGGACGCGGAAATCCGTTTCACCGATCCGGATGCGAACAGCATGCGCGCCTCCAGCGAAGGGGCGATCCGCACCGCCGGCTCGCGCATCACCCGGCCGCGCAGTCCCGCGCAGATGGCATATCTGGATTTGATGCGGACCAATCCCCTGGTGTTCGGCATCGGTCCCGCCGGCACCGGCAAGACCTATCTGGCGGCGGCTTTTGCCGCCCATATGCTGCATCAGCGCCAGGTCGAACGGCTGATCCTGTCGCGCCCGGCGCTGGAAGCGGGCGAGCGGCTTGG
>JAFECO010000594.1 GCA_018242085.1 Pseudomonadota bacterium | reverse complement strand
CGCTGCTTTCGCACGCCGCCCGCCACCTTGATGCAGGCCGCGGGGGAATTGAAGGCGCTGGCGAATATTGCCGCTTATACCAGCCTGGTCTCGATCCTCCTCACCCTGGCGTTCCTGCTCGCATGGGGGCCCGCCGCGTCCCTTTTGGGCATTCTGGCCGGCGAAATCGCGATCGTGGCGCTGCTGAAACGAACGGTGACGGGATGGGAGACGCGTCATGGCTGAGCGCGTGATCATCGCCATCCCCACCTGCAAGCGGCCCAAAAGCCTGGCCCGGCTTCTGGACGCCATCGCCGCGCTCAGGACCAGCGCCGATATCTCAGTGCTTGTGGTCGACAACGATGCGCAGGGCCATCAGGGCTTCAACCTCTGCCGGCACCTGGCCCCGGATTATCGCTGGCCGCTCCGGGCCGTTATTGAGCCGAGGCGCGGCATCGCCGCGGCCCGCAACCGCCTGGTATCGGAGGCTTTGCGAAGTGAGGCACAATTCATCGCCATGATCGATGATGACGAATGGCCCGGCCCCAACTGGATCACGCATTTCCTCGAAACGCAGAAACAGACGGGCGCCGATATCCTGCAGGGATCCATTCTGTTCGTGCGGGACCGCGCCGGGCCCGGTGCCGTCTCTGATATTTGCCGCGCTACTGGGCTCGTCGAAATGCTGGAAGGCGCGGGCAATCTCCTGATCCGCCGCCAGGTCCTGGAACAGACATCCTCCCCATGGTTCGACCCGGCCTTCGGGCTGACCGGCGGCGAGGATCTGGATTTCTTTGTCCGGCTGAAACGCGCGGGATACCGGTTCGGCTGGTCGAACGAAGCCGTGGTTTTCGGCCGCCAGACCGCGTTGCGCCGCGGCCTTGGCTGGACCATGCGGCGCGCCTATTCCAACGGCAATTCCGACATGCGGGTACTGCTCAAATACCGGCAGAGCCTCAAGCCCGTCATTCTGGAAAGCCTGAAAATCCTGGGCGCACTCTTGTTGTCGCTGCCGCTGGCCATCATCCTCGGTTTGAGCCCGAATCACCGGAGCGCGCCGCTCGTCATGTTCATGCGGGCGGCGGGCAAACTGACGGCGATGCTGGGCATGCGCTACAACGAATATGCCCTGGTCCATGGCGAATGACAGTTTTGCCCTGAGTTACGCCCCGCCGCGCGATGTCTCGCGCAGCCTGATCGCCGAAATCGCGTTCGTCGCGCTTCTCTTGATGATGTTCGTGGGCTTGAGCCCCTTCGCGCCGCCCCCCTCGCCCACCGGCGTGAACATGGCGGC
>JAFECO010000593.1 GCA_018242085.1 Pseudomonadota bacterium | reverse complement strand
GCGAATCTGATCCAGCGCCGCGCTGAAATCCGCCAGGGTCGCGGTGTTGATCTCCGCGACCAGGTCCCAACGCCCGTTGGTGGTGTGGATGCGTTCCACCTGGGGGAACCCGTTCAGGGCCCTGATCACTTTTCCGGATTGCTCGCCCTGAATGGCGATGGACATCACCGCCCGCACGCGGCCAGTTTCCAGTTCCGGCGCGGTGCGCACCGTGAAGCCGCTGATGGCGCCCGTGGCCAGCATGCGGGCGATGCGGTTCTGGACCGTCCCGCGCGAGATTTTGAGCTTTTTCGCTAGCGCCGCCGCGGGCTCGCGCGCATTGGCGCGGAGCAGGGCAAGGAGCTTGCGATCAATCTCGTCTGTCATATCGTCACCAATATATAGCGAAATGCCAATATTCTGGCGAATTCTATCAGATTGCTGGCTTTCCGCTAGCCGCGGGCCGGGCTGGAATTGCAAGGCGAATCTGGGGACCTGCAATGACCGACAAGCCACTGTTTTTAATGACCGATGCCCGTCATTTCGGGGTCACCTATCAGATCAATCCCTGGATGCGGCCGGATGCGTGGAAAGCCGATCCCGCCGCGCTGACCGCCGCCGCAGCAAAGAGCGCGGCCGCTCTTCGCCGCGAGCTGGAAAAAGCCGGCGCGCAGGTCGAGATCGTCGGCGCGGTCGAAAACCTGCCCGACCTGGTTTTTCCCGCCAATGCCGCCATCGTGCTGGATGGCCGCGCGCTGGTGGCGCGTTTCCGCCATCCCGAACGCCAGGGCGAAGAAGCGGTGTTTCGCGATGCGTTCCTCGCGCTGAAGACGCGGGGATTGCTCAGCGACGTGGTCGAGTTGCCGAACAAGGTGCTGCAGGAAGGTGCGGGCGATTGCATCTGGGACAAGGATCGCGGATTTTTCTGGGCGGGTTATGGCCAGCGTTCCACTGCCAATTCGCTTCCTGTGATTGAATCGGTGTTCGGCCAGCAGGTGGTGGGGCTCGAACTGGCCACCGACCGTTTCTATCACCTGGACACGTGTTTCTGCCCCTTGGCGGGCGGCAAGGTTCTCTATTATCCGCCCGCTTTCACGCCGCAGAGCCAGGCGATCATCCGCACACATATCCGCAAGAAAGACCGGATCGAAGCGACGGACGAGGAAGCGGCCGCTTTCTGCGTCAATGCCGTCAATATCGGAAACCATATCGTGATGGCGAAGGCGCCGGCCTCCCTGCGCGCCAAGCTGCGCGCGCTGGGTTACAGCCTGGCGGAAGTCGATCTGTCGCCGTTC
>JAFECO010000592.1 GCA_018242085.1 Pseudomonadota bacterium | reverse complement strand
CTGGCAGCCGCTCGACACGCTCAAGCTGCGTGCCGATTACACCTATACGGAGGCCCAGGATGTGATCCGCCATCAGGAGCTGGTGCGCAGGCCCAAGACCAAGATCAGCGTCGATGCGCGCTGGCAGGCGATGGAGGCCCTCAGTCTCGATGCCAGCCTGCTCTATGTCGGAAGTTGGATCGATGGCAGCCGGGACTTCTCGATTTCCCAGTTGAACGCACATCCTTATATGATCGCCGACATTGCGGCCTCTTATGCCCTGACTGATAATCTTGCCTTGACGGGCCGCATCAGCAACCTGTTCGACAAGAGCTATCAGAACCCGGTGGGGTTCCTCCAACCCGAACGGGCTTTCTATGCGGGGATCAAGGCGGATTTCTGAATGATGCGGGGATTGGGCGCGGCGATTCTTTTGCTTCTGTCGGTGGAGCGGGGCATCGCCGCGCCTCCTCAGCGCATCATGTCTCTGAAGATCTGCACCGACGAATTGCTGATGGAACTGGTGCCGCCCTCCCGCATCGCGTCGGTGACGTTCCTTTCCCAGGAAAGCGCGGCGCTGAAGCTGTGGCCTGAGGCGGCGCGCATCGCCGTCAATCACAACAGTGCCGAGGAAGTTCTGGCGACCCGCCCGGATCTCATCCTCACCGACAGCTTCACCTCGCCCCAGATGCGCAAGCTGTTATCGCAAAGCGGCGCGCGGGTGGTGGAAGTGCCGCCGGCGGAAAATTTCGACCAGATCCGCGCCGTCACCCGGCTGGTGGGAGATGCGGTGGGCGAGCGCCCTCGCGCCGAGGCTTTGATTGCTGGGATGGACCATGCCCTGCGCGATCTGGCGGCGACCAAGCCCAAACGCGCGATCCGGGTGATGGGCTGGGGCGGCGGTGGCTTCGTTCCGGGGCGCCTGACCTTGTTCAACGCGGTGCTGGAAGTGGCGGGCGGCGTGAACATCGCGGCCAATGACGGCTATACCGACGTGGAAGGCCTGATCGCGGCGCGGCCGGATGTCCTGGCTTATGGCGACGACTATATCGACACACCCAGCCTGCGCGTCGACCAGAACGCCCATCCCGTGTTGCTGAAACTGTTTGGCGAGCGGCGCATCATCTATCCCTCCGCCCTGTTCAATTGCGGCGTGCCGCGCAGCGCGCTGGCGGCGGCGCAATTGCGCAAGCAGCTGGAAGCGGTGATGGCTCGGCCGGGGGGCGTGCCATGAAAGGCCTGTCCATCGGCTTGGGCGTCCTGATCGCGGTTGTTTTCATCCTGTCGCTGCTGGCCGGGCGGGTC
>JAFECO010000591.1 GCA_018242085.1 Pseudomonadota bacterium | reverse complement strand
GAGCGGGGCCCGACATGCAGGCGCATATAGTCGCGCTCCGCCTCCACCAGATCGATGTCGCCCGCCGCGATGCGCACGATGCCGCTTCTATGCGGCACCCAGAATTCGCGGGTCCAGGGTGACGGCGGCGCGATGGGCGCGGCCTCGCCGATCCGGTCCCGGATGCGGGCCACGGCCCGTTCCAGCCGCTCGGTCTCCACGGGCTTGAGCAGATAATCCACTGCCGCGACATCGAATGCCGCCACCGCGAACTGGTCGAAGGCGGTGACGAAGATCAATGCCGGGCGCTCAGGCCGGCTTGCCAGCGCCTGGGCCACGGCCATGCCGTCCATGCCCGGCATCTGGATATCCAGGAGCAGCAGATCCGGTTTAAGGCTTTCGATCAGGCGCAGCGCGCCCGCGCCGTCGGCGGCGGTGCCCACCAATGTCAGGCCCGGAATGCGGGCGCATAGAATCTGCAGCCGCTCCACCGCCAAGGGCTCGTCATCGACGATCAATGTACGCAGCGCCTCAGGCATCGCGCATCAAAGGCATGGTGAGATCGACGCGGAAGCCGCCACCATCGCGCACGCCGTGGCGCGAATGGGCGGCGCCGTCGAAGCGGGCGGCAAGGCGGCCTTCCACATTGCTCAGTCCCACCCCGCCGCCATGCTGAATGAAGCCGCCGCCATCCGCGTCGTCTTCCACGCTCAGATGCACCGAATCCCCGATCGCCCGCGCCCGGATGGTGATGGTGACGGGGCGCGAGGAATGGGCCACGCCATGCTTGATGGCGTTCTCGATCAAGGGCTGCAGGATCAGGCCGGGCACGCGCACATCCTCCAGCTCCTCGGGCACGTCGATCACCACCGACAGGCGTTCGGGAAAGCGGATGCGCTCGATCTCCAGATAGAGGCGTTGCATGTCGATTTCATCGGACAGCGCCACATCCGCCGCCGGATCGTTGGTCAGGCTGGTGCGGAAGAACGTGGCGAGATTGGTGATCATGCGCTCCGCTTCTTCGGTGCGGTGGCGCAGGACCAGGGCCGACAGCGAGTTGAGGGTGTTGAAAAGGAAATGGGGATTGATCTGATAGCGCAGGGCGCGCAGCTGGGCGGCTTGCGCCTGCGCCCGGTAGGCGGCGGCGCTGCGTTCGGCGTGGCCCACCTTGGCGGCATAGGACAGCGCCACATAAAGCACGGCCCATGCGGCGATGAAGAAATACCAGCTGACGGCGGAATCGGTGATCACTTCCAGTATGCTCTCGTGCTTGGCCTGCATCGTCGCCATTTCGTGCATCATCGAG
>JAFECO010000590.1 GCA_018242085.1 Pseudomonadota bacterium | reverse complement strand
CCGACAGAATATCCTCGTCGCGAACCTGCGAGGCCACGCCCAGCGACTGGCCCATGCCGGCGGCTTCGAAGGCGCTGGCGGAACGGGCATGGTCCTCGGTCAATCCCAGATAGATCGCGGGCACGCCGAACGCGGCCAATTCATAGGCGGTGACGCCGAACGCGCAGAGCGCCAGATCGGTCGAGGCATATTCGACCGCCAGGTCGTCCGCGCCTTCCACGGTTTCATACGTGCCCTTCAGGGACACAAGTTGGGCCGCAACCTTGGCGGCGTCCGCCATGCCGGTGCCGATGACAAAGCGGATACGGATCGCAGCGTCCAGCGGCGTCAGCGCCTGGGCCGCGCGCAAGGTAAGGCCCATGGGATCGCTGCCGCCCATCGCCACCAGCAAGGTCGGCCGCGCCGGCATGGCATGGACCGGCGTCAAATGCGGATTGAGGCCGAGCAGCGACCATTCCCAGCCGATGCGAGGGACGGTGCGCGCGCCGGTCCAGTCGAGCATCCGCGCTTGCGGCACCGGCGGATAGTAAGCGAAGTCAGCGGCCAGGCGGGCGTCGGAGCCGTCATCGATCATGGCAACGATGGGAATGTCGCGGCGCAAGGCTTCCAGTTCGCCGCGCGAAGGACCTTCGCGACCATCCAGCAGCAGCAGGTCCGGCGATTGCTTCCGGATCAGTGCCGCCAGATCGTCATGGCTTTCGATCATCACCGTTTCAAATCCAGCCCGGCGAATGGGAAGTGCGGCATCCGGTGTACCGTGAAGCGCGAACAACACCCCGATGCTTTCGCGATCCCGAAGTGCCCGCGCCAGTGCCACCATGCGCTTGACATGGCCATAGCCGTATTTACCGCCACCATCGCAGCGGATCAGCGCCAGCCCGCCGCTGGGGAGAATGGGCTTCTGTTTCACATGGCCGTTGATGGCGCGCAGTTCCGGCTCGCGTTCCAGAAGCAGGAGAAGATCCGACAGCGATGCTTCGCCCGCCCTGGCATGCAGCCGGTCATGGACCGCTTCCACGAAAGCCAGATCGTCCGGCGTGTCGATGGTCAGCCGGCCGCCTTCGCGCGCCAGCAAGGGATAAGCGGGCGCGCGCGCGATCCGCACGAAATCGGGATGGAGCTTGAAATAGCCGGTGACATGCTCGCGAGCCGCCGGATCCTCGCCCGCATGCAGCATCAACTTGACCAGGGCGCGGCGGGTCAAAGGATCGACCCCTTCATGGGCGCAAGGCGCGCCATCTTCCATCAGCACATAGTCGCCGCCCTGCGCCATCATGCTGGTGACC
>JAFECO010000058.1 GCA_018242085.1 Pseudomonadota bacterium | reverse complement strand
TTCAGCGCCGCCACCAGGATGATCAACGTCAGGATCAGGAACATCACATTGCGCTCCACCTGCAGCGCTTCGAAGAAGCTGGAATTGGTTTCCTGCCAGGGCACCAGGCGATTATCGCGGCCCACGACCTGCTCAAGCGCCGGCAGCATCGCCAGATCATTGTCGGGATCGGTGACCATCACTTCGATGCTGGTGACGCCGCCTTCGACATTGAAGAAAAGCTGCGCTTCACCCAGCGGCATGAAAATGAAGCTGGTGTCATACTGCGTCATGCCCACTTTGAAGGTGCCGGAGACTTTGTAGGTCTTGATCCGGGGCGTGGTGCCGAACGGTGTGACATTGCCTTTGGGCGCAATCAGGGTGATGGAGCCGCCCACCCGGATGCCCATCTTGCGGGCGAGGCCCGCGCCGATGATCACGTCATCGCCGCTGTCGAAACCGGCCAGCGCGTCCTGCGACAGGGTCGAGGACACCAAGGTGAGGCTCTTGAGATCGGCGGGATGAAGGCCGCGCACCAGGACGCCGGAATTGACCCCGTTCTGACTGGCCATCACCTGACCGTCCACCACCGGCGCTGCCCGTGTGACGCCCGGCACGGCACGCAGCTTCAGGGTCAAGGCGTCGAAATCCCTCAGCAGGCCACCATCGGCCTGCACCGTGACATGGCCGTTCAGGCCCAGAATGCTCTTGAGCAGCTCATGCCGGAAGCCGTTCATCACCGACATCACGATGATCAGGGTGGCCACCCCCAGCGCGATCCCGATCAGGGAAAAACCGGATATGACCGAGATGAAGCTTTCCTGACGCTTGGCGCGCAGATAGCGCAGCGCAAGCATCCATTCGAAAGGCGCAAACGCCCCGACTTTTCGCGATTCGGCCATGCCGGGCGACGTTAAGGGCAGGGCCGGGCGGCGTCCACTTGCTTATCGCCGCCCGCCGCCCTAAGCGCTTGGCGTGAACCCGCCCCTGCCCCTCGCCCCCGCGCGCCGTTTCGAGCTGATTTTCCTGTTCGGGGCTTTGACGGTCTTCACCCCCATCGCGATCGACATGTATCTGCCGGGCCTGCCCGCCATTGCGCGGGAGTTCCATAGTCCCATCGGCGTGATCGAACATTCCCTGGCATCCTATTTTCTGGGCGTGGCCGTGGGCCAGGCTGTGATCGGCCCGGTGTCGGATCGTTACGGACGCCGCCTGCCCCTGCTTGTGGGATTGGGCCTCTATATTCTGGGCTCGGCGGGGTGCGCGCTGTCGCGCGATCCTTTCAGCCTGGACCTGGCCCGTTTCATTCAGGCCACCGGCGGCTGCGCCGGTTCGGTGCTGGCACGCGCCTGCGTGCGCGATATCTTCCCACCCGGCGAAGCGGCGCGCATCTTCGCGCAAATGCTGATGATATTGGCCGTCTCGCCGCTTTTCGCGCCCTTGTTCGGCGGCTGGCTGCTTTTGGTGGGATCCTGGCGCGACCTGTTCTGGATCCAGGCGGCGCTGTGTGCGCTGGCGGCGCTGGCGATATTTTGGCGACTGCCGGAAAGCCATCCGGGTTCGGATCGCCCCATCCATCCCGTGGCGGTGGCGCGCGATTATTGGGCGATCGCGCGGGACAGACGCTTTCTCGGTTACGTTCTGGCGTCGACGCTTTCGGGCGGCGGGCTCTATGTCTATCTCACGGGATGGCCCCATGTGGTGATCGACATGTTCGGCGTGCCGCCGCAATATTTCGGCTTCACATTCCTGTTGAACGGCGTTGGCCTGATCATCGTCTCCCAGACGACCGCCCGGCTGCTGCATCATCGTCCGGCTCCGCGATTGCTGGCCATCGCGCTGGCGGCACAGGCTTTTTGCGGCGCCATGACCCTGCTTTTCGGCTGGATGGGTTGGGGCGGATTGTACGGCATCCTGCCCTGGATTTTCCTCTACATGTCGCTCATCGGGGCGGTGAATCCCACCGCTTCGGGCCTCGCCCTGATGGGCTTCGGATCGAGCGCCGGCATGGCGTCGGCGCTGATGGGCCTCTTGGTCTATGGAGGCGGCACCCTGGCCTCTTTGCTGATGGGCGCCTTTACGCCCACAACGCCTGTTCCCATGGCGGCCCTGATTTGCCTGTGCGGGCTTTGCGCCATGGCGGCCAATCATTTCTGGTCGGCGCCGGTGCTGGAACCGGCTGCGCCAAACCGCTAAGAGAAGCCGTCAAACCGATTTCGGACCGATCATGCAGCGCGCTTTGAATGTCACCCGCGAACGTTTCGCCGACTGGTACCAGGCCGTGGTGCGCGACGCGGATATGGCCGAATCCAGCCCCGTGCGCGGCGCCATGGTGATCAAGCCCTGGGGCTATGGCGTGTGGGAACTGATTCAGCAGGAGCTGGACCGCCGCATCAAGGCGACCGGCCATGAGAATTGCTATTTCCCGCTTTTCATCCCCCTCTCCTTCATCGCCAAGGAAGCCGATCATGTCGACGGTTTCGCCAAGGAAATGGCGGTGGTCACCCATCACCGCCTGAAGCAGATCGACGGCAAGCTGGTGCCCGATCCCGAAGCCAAGCTGGAAGAACCCCTGGTGGTCCGCCCCACCTCCGAAACCATCATCGGCGATGCCTTCTCGCGCTGGATCAGGAGCCACCGCGACTTGCCCATGCTGATCAATCAATGGGCCAATGTGGTGCGCTGGGAAATGCGGCCGCGCCTGTTCCTGCGCACCACCGAGTTCCTCTGGCAGGAAGGCCACACCGCCCATGCCACCGAAGCCGAAGCAGTGGAAGAAACCAGGAAGATGCTGGAAGTCTATCGCGCCTTCGCCGAGGAGGTTTTGGCGATGCCGGTGATCGCGGGCGAAAAGCCGGAGAATGAACGTTTCCCCGGCGCGGTGAACACCTATTCCATCGAAGCGATGATGCAGGACGGCAAGGCGCTGCAGGCCGGCACCTCGCATTTCCTGGGTACGCATTTCGCCGAAGCCCAGAACATCAAATTCCAGGACGATGCCGGCGCCCTCAGTTTCTGCAACACCACCAGCTGGGGCGTTTCCACCCGCCTGATCGGCGGGGTGATCATGACCCATGGCGATGATGACGGCTTGCGCCTGCCGCCCGCCATCGCGCCCCGCCAGATCGTGGTGGTGCCGATGCTGCGCGACAAGCCGGAAGACGCCGACGTGCTGGCCTATTGCGAAAATCTGGTGAAGGCCTTGTCGGGCATGACCGCATTCGGCCAGCCCCTGCGCGTCTTGCTGGACACCAAAAAAATCAAGTCGGCGGAAAAACGCTGGAACTGGGTGCGGCGCGGCGCGCCTCTGATCGTGGAAATCGGCCCCCGCGATGCCGCGGCCGGAAATGTCACCTATATGCGCCGCGACGATTTACGCGACGGCGACAAGGTGAAATCCATCGCCAAGCCGCGCGTCGATTTCGTGGAAGGCGCGGTGCAGCTTTTGGCGGAGATACAGGCGGGGCTTTATGCCGACGCCAAGGCGCGGCTGGACGGCAATATCAAATCCGGCATCACCAGCTTCGATGCCATGGCCGCTTATTTCGGCGAGGATGACGACAGCTTCAAAGGCTGGGTCCGCGTGGCCTGGTCGCGGCCGACCGGCGCCGAGCTGGATGCGGTCGAGCAGAAGCTCAAGGCCCTCAAGCTCACCATCCGCAATGCGCCGGAAGGCCAGCCGCAAACATTCGGGACTTGCATCTTCACCGGCGCGCCGGGCGTCGAGGAAATCCTGATCGGACGGGCTTACTGAGCAGTGCTTAACGTCGCGCGGGGGAACATCCAGGCGGCGGATTCAGGATCGGGTCCAAGGCGCGTCCGTCGATGGCGACGACCGGCCCATCTTTTTGCTGACCATGACGCCCCTGTTTTGCCAGGGGGACCAGGACCCCATCCGGGACCGGATTTCTGCGCCCGGCCAGATCGGCGGGCACCACCGGATTGCCATTCACATCGACGCCGGGAACATAATCCGGGCTTGCCAGATGGGGGTCGCAGGGGCCACGGGCGCCATCATGCAGCAGCGCGTCAGACGTGCCATGCACCGCGATTCCCGCCCATGCCAGACCGGGCGCAGTGAAAGTGGCCAAGACCAGGGCATAGATAAATTTGTAATTTTGTTGCGATTGTTGCATCGCAAAATTCCTAGAAATTACGTGACAGGGCAGCCGAACCACAGTATCTACGAGGGCATTAAAGAACTCGCTAAAAGCGGGTCGTCGCGAAGAGCGGCCAAGTTCGGGGAAGAATTCGCCTCAAGGCGGTAAAGGCCGGAGCCAGCTCCGGCCTTTTTGCATTCCTGGTCTTTGGCTCTCCTACAACTCCAGCCAGCCGAAGCCGATGGCGAAATAGAAGATCACCCACAGCACCGCGGCCACGCCCGTCGCCCAGATCGCCTTGCGCTTGAAATGCGGATTGAGCGGCGCGCCGGTTTCCGGATCCACCTCGCCCAGGCCGATCGGCAGCATGCAGAACAGCGCCAGGAACCACAGCACCGCATAGGCGCTGAACAGCACGATGTAATGCAGGAATCCGGGTACGGTCATGCTTGTTCCAGTTCGATCAAAGTGCCCACGAAATCCTTGGGA
The DNA here is from genome assembly GCA_018242085.1 of Pseudomonadota bacterium. GTDB lineage: Bacteria > Pseudomonadota > Alphaproteobacteria > Micropepsales > Micropepsaceae > Rhizomicrobium. The sequence goes on along the minus strand of JAFECO010000058.1, from coordinate 3,554 downwards.
TGCAGGAACAGAACCGGCTTGCCATGAGCGCCGATCTTGGGCTCCGCGCCACTCGCCAGCCGCGCGCCCTGCGCCAGAAGATGGTCGCGCGCCGCCAGAATATCGTCCACTTCGAAGCACAGATGATGCACGCCGCCCGCCGGATTGCGGGCCAGGAAATTGGCGATGGGAGAATTGTCGCCCAGCGGCGACAGCAATTCGATCTTGGCTCCGGGGAGTTCGACGAAGACAGTGATCACGCCATGATCCGGTTGCGGCACCGGCGCGGAGACTTTCGCACCCAGCATGTCGCGATAAACCGCAACGGCCTTTTCCAGGTCGCCGGTCGCAATGGCCACGTGATTGAGGCGTCCAATCATAACTCGATCACCGTAACACGGGTGACCGGCTTTTTCCCCCAGGCATCCTGGGCAGCGCGGCGGGCGGCGCGGCGCACGCTTTCGCGCAATTCCTCGCTGTCGCTTTTCTTCGGATTATGCCGCCGCACCGTTTCATCGACCGCTTCGCGCACGGCGTCTTCCACCGCGTCCGGCATCCCTTCCGTGAGAAGACCGGCTTCCGCCGCCACCCGTCCTTTCCCGTCCAGCACCAGGGTGACGACAATGAGACCGGCAAAGGCCATCGCCCGCCGGGTCTTGGCCAGTCCCTCGCCTTCGGCAACCAGGATGCGGCCATCCATATGGATGCGGCCGGACGGGACTTCGTCGATCAACTCCGCATGTCCGGGCGCCAGCCGATAGAGCTGGCCGTTGGCCGGCACCAGCGCCTCGGGCACCTGCAGCGATTTGGCCAGCCGCGCATGTTCGGCCATGTGCCTGAGCTCGCCATGAACCGGCACGGCGATCCTGGGCCGGGTCCAGCGATACATCTGCGCCAATTCCTCCCGCGCGGGATGGCCGGACACATGCACGAAATGATCTTCCGCCGTCAGCACTTCCACGCCCAGGGCCGAAAGCTTGTTGTGCAATTCGAAAATCGGCAGATCGTTGCCCGGAATGATGCGGGACGAGAAGATCACCGCATCGCCCTTGCCCAGCTGCACCTCGCGGTGGTTGCCGTCCGCGATCCGGGCCAGCGCCGCGCGCGGCTCGCCCTGGCTGCCGGTGACGAGATAAAGAATTTTGCGGGCGGGAAGATCGGTGGCTTCGGCCGCATCCAGCATGGGCGGAAGATCCGCCAGATAGCCGCTTTCTTTCGCGGCCGCCACGATCTTGTGCATCGAGCGGCCGACCAGCGCCACTTTGCGCCCATTCGCGGCGGCGGCGCGGGCGACACTGTCCAGGCGCGCGACATTCGAGGCGAAGGCCGTCACCGCCACCCGGCCCTTCAATCCGCCGATCAAAGTCGTGAGGCCGTCGCGCACTTCGGCTTCGGAGCCGGAATGGCCGGGCACCAGCGCATTGGTCGAATCGCAGACCAGTGCAAGCACGCCGTCATCGCCCAGCTTCTCGATGGCCGCGGTGTCCGTCACTTCGCCCAGAAGCGGATCGGGGTCGATCTTCCAGTCACCGGTATGGGCAATCACGCCCAGCGGCGTGCGGATGGCCAGAAGATTGGGCTCGAGAATGGAATGGGTGATGGAAATAAAATCGATTGCGAACGGCCCCAGGGTCAGCGAACCGCCCACCGGCACGTCGCGGACCGGGGCCGTAATTCCGGCTTCCGCCAGCTTGCCTTCGATCAGGCGCGCGGTGAATGGCGTGGCATAGATCGGGCATTTGAGCAGCGGCCACAGGGGCGCGATGGCGCCGATATGATCCTCATGCGCATGGGTGGCGACAATGCCCAGCACATTCTCCCGTTGTTCCGCCATGAAGCGGATATCGGGCATGATGATATCCACGCCCGGCGCCCGGCTTTCATTGCCGAAGGTGATGCCGCAATCCACCACGATCCATTGGCGGCGGTTCGCCGGCCCGAAGCCGTAAGCGTTGAAATTCATGCCGATCTCGCCCGACCCGCCCAGCGGCAGGAAGACGAGCTCTTCGCGCTTTGCCATCAGGCCGGCTTCGCGTTGCGGGCGTGAATCAGCATCAGGCCGCGAATGGTGAGGTCCGGATCGATATGTTCGATGGCGGGAATGTCGGGACGGAAGAGATGCGAAAGCCCGCCGGTGGCGACCACGGTCATGGGCTTGGCATATTCGGCCTTGATGCGGGCGATCAGCCCGTCGATCAGGCCGACATAGCCCCAATAGACGCCGGATTGCATCGCCGCCACCGTGTTGCGCCCGATCACGTTCGGCGCACGCCGGATGGCGACGCGCGGCAGAAGCGCCGCCGCCTGGTGCAAGGCTTCGATGGAGAGATTGGCGCCCGGCGCAATCAAGCTGCCGTCGAAATCGCCATTCTCCGCCACGATGTCGAAATTGGTGGCGGTGCCGAAATCCACCACGATCACCGCGCCCTTGTAGCGTTCATGCGCCGCCACCGTGTTGCACAGCCGGTCCGCGCCCACCGATTGCGGCGCGTCGGTGTTGACCTTCATGCCCAGATCGACGGCGGGATCGCCCACGATCAGGGGCTCGCATTTCAGGTAGGTGCGGCACAGGGCCCGAAGGTCGAACAGCACCGCCGGCACCACCGTGGCGATGATCGCGGCGCTGAGATCGGTGAAGGAAAGCCCTTCCAGACTCAAAAGCTGGTTCAGCCAGACCGCATATTCGTCGGAGGTGCGCTGGGCATTGGTGACGGCGCGCCACTGGGCTCGCTGCTTGTCCCCGTCATAAACGGCGAAAACGATGTTGGTGTTGCCGGCATCTATCGCGAGCAGCATCGGTCACCTGAAAAAGATATCGGCGGCGGGCAGAATACTGGCGCGCCCGAAACCTTCGTTGAGCAAAAGCGCCCCATTCTCGTCAATGCCCTCGAACGTGCCGGACCGCTCTTCCGTCGCCAGCCGCGCCCGGATGCGGGTGCCCAGGCCCATGGCCCGCGCCAGCCACGCTTCGCGGATCGCCTCGAACCCTTGGGCCTGCCAGATGTCATACCATTTGGCGAAGCCCGCCGCGAGCGCGGTCAGGGCTTCATCCGCGCTGGGCACTTTTTTGCTCAAAGCCGCCACAGACGTGGCCGGAAATTCCGTGCCTTCGGGATGGTACGCCAGGTTGACGCCGATGCCGATGGCAAGGGCCGGCGTTGGCCCGCTTGCGGTCTCCAACAGGATGCCCGCCAGCTTCTTGCCGTCCGCCAGCACATCGTTGGGCCATTTCAACGCCACGCGGGCGTCGGGCGCAAAACCCGCAACGGCATCCGCCGCCGCGATGGCAATGACGAAAGAAAGCTGGGCCCATTCGCCTTGCGGGCGCGTGGGACGCAGCAGCAAGGTGGCGGCCAGATTGCCGCCCGCCATCTCCCAGGAGCGCCCGCGCCGCCCGCGCCCGGAGGTCTGTCGCAGCGCCGTCAGCCAAAGAGGCCCGGCTTCGCCGGCCGCGGCCAGACGGCGCGCTTCCTCGTTGGTGGAATCGATCTCGTCGTACCGCTTGAGGCCGTAGCCTTGCGGCCATTGGGTCAAGGCAGCAACGCCTTTGCGGCGACATCGGCGGCGGTGATCAC
>JAFECO010000589.1 GCA_018242085.1 Pseudomonadota bacterium | reverse complement strand
AGAGGGATCGGCGATTGCTTCCAACCGGGTCATGATATCGGCTGGCGTCTCCATACCGGCGCGCAGAGGATCACGCCCTTCCAGCAGCGCTGCGATATCGCAAGCACGGGCGGCCTCTCCGCTTTCTTCCGCCGCCAGCATCATCGCGGCCAGGCGCGGATGCGCGCCCAGTGTGCTCATCCGTTTCCCAAGCGGCGTGATGCCGCCCGCTTCATCCATCGCGCCGAGATCGGCAAGCAACGCGCGGGCCGCGGCCAGCGGACCTTCGGGCGGTGCATCCGGAAAAGTCAGTTCACCCGGCGGCGTGCCCCAGGCCGCGCAATCCAGCACCAAGCCGGACAATTCCGCATCCAGAATTTCCGGCCGGTCGTAAGCGCGCAGGCCCCGTTGGGCCGCTTCCGTCCAAAGCCGGATGGCAAGGCCTGGCGCTTCGCGTCCCGCGCGGCCCGCGCGTTGATCCGCCGCCGCGCGGCTGACGCGTTCCGTCGCCAAACGCGTCAGGCCGCTGGCCGAATCGAAGCGCGGCGCGCGGCGAAAACCGCCATCGATGACGATGCGCACGCCAGGAACCGTCAGCGAGGTTTCGGCAATCGCGGTGGCCAGCACCACGCGCCGGCCGTCCGCGGGCCTGAGCGCCAGATCCTGCGTCGCCGGCGGCAGATCGCCATGCAGCGGCAGCACCGCCGCATCCAGCCCGTCAAGCGCCGTCTCGGTGCGGCGGATTTCTCCCATGCCCGGCAGGAAAGCCAGGATATCGCCGGGCGCCTCGGCCAGCGCCACGCGAATGGCGCGCGCCATAGCCCCCGGCAGATCCCGCAGATCGGCAATGTCGCGCGCGGCATGGCGGATTTCCACCGGATGCATGCGCCCCGCGCTTTCCACGATGGGCGCGTTCATGATCGCGGACAGCCGCGCGCCGTCGAGGGTGGCGGACATGGCCAGCAGCCGCAGATCCGGCCGCAGCATCGCCTGCGCATCCAGGCAAAGCGCAAGCGCCAAATCGGCTTCCAGCGAACGCTCGTGAATTTCATCGAGAATGACGGCGGAAACGCCGTCCAATCCCGGATCGCCCAACAGACGGCGGACAAGCAGGCCCGTCGTCACCACTTCGATGCGGGTCGCCGAAGATACGGCGCTTTCAAGCCGGGTGCGGAAGCCGACCGTCTGGCCCACCTTCTCGCCAATCAAACTCGCCATGCGGGCGGCTGCGGCACGGGCGGCCAGCCGGCGCGGTTCGAGCATCAGGATGCGCCCCCGATCCATGGGCGCCGCGCCCAGAAGCGCGA
>JAFECO010000588.1 GCA_018242085.1 Pseudomonadota bacterium | reverse complement strand
GGGCTGGACCCGCAAAAGCAATACCGGGTGAAGTCCATCGGTGACGATGCGGCGGGCGAGACGCAAAGCGGCGCGTACTGGATGGGGCATGGCGTGGATGCGTCCATGACCGGGGACTTTCAGGCCAAGGGACTGATATTCGAAGCGCAATAACGCGCTCGCAGGAGAAAACATTGTGACGGACTATATCGCGCGGCGCATTGCGGAGCCGATTGAGATCGACGGCAATATCGAAAAGCCGGTCTGGAAAAACGCCACCTGGAGCCGGCGCTTTGTCGACATGGCGACGGGCGGACCCGGCCTGTATGAAACCAGGACCGCCATCCTTTGGACGGATGCGCATCTTTATATTGCGTTCTGGGCCGAAGAACCATTTGTCGAAGCCCGGCTTACCGAGCGCGACAGCCTGATTTTTCTTGAGAATGATCTGGAAGTCTTCATCGATGGCGGCGATTGCTATTACGAGCTGGAAGTCAATGCCGCCAATACGGTCTATGAAGTGTTTTTCGTCTGGCGGGATGCTTACCGCAAGGGCGGCAAGTTCGATCTGCCGCAACTGGATGTTCACGATCCCAAATCCTACACATTCGGTGGCAATTTCGATCGGAGCGGAACCACATTCTGGCGCGGCACCCATCCGCGCGGCACGCGCTGGGCTTTCACGGGATTCGATCTTCCCGGCCTGAAAACCGCCGTGAAGGTAGATGGCACGCTCAACGACAATAGCGATATCGACCGGGGCTGGAGTCTTGAGATCGCCATCCCCTGGGAAAGCCTGGCTTTGCTGGCGGCGGGCCGCTCGTTGCCGCCAACGCCCGGTGACATCTGGAAGATGTTTCTGGGACGGTTTCAAAAACTGATGGTGGCCGGGAAGGAAGTCGAACCGCATCCGGCCATGGCCCTGAATAGCCATGGCGTGGACGACACGCACCAGCCGGATGCCTGGAGCAAAGTGCGCTTCGAGAACTAGGGAAGCCGCTTTACGGGTGCCGTCATGTGTGCGCCCGCTCCAGGTGCGCCAGGCCGAAATAAAGCTCGCGAAAGCGCGCGAAAATATCCGTGTATGCCGCAACGCCATGTGCACTGGGCTCGATTATTCGGTAGCCGGGCGAGAGCGCCTCTTGCGCGTCCTCGACCGAGGCGAATGCGCCTGCCGCCAGAAAAGCGAAAATGCCCGACCCCAGGCTGGTCGTGTCTTTCGCCGGAACCAGAATGGGTTTTCCCAGCACGTCGGCATAGATGCGGTTGAGCACATCGTTGCGCTGGGGGATGCCGCCGCCATGGATC
>JAFECO010000587.1 GCA_018242085.1 Pseudomonadota bacterium | reverse complement strand
TCAATGTCGGTATAGGAATTGTCATAGCCTTCCCAATGCCAGCCGTCCGACATGCCGATGGGATCGGCGACATACTCTTTCAGCACTTCGGGCAAAGGCCGCTTCCACAGATGCGTCAGCGCCAGGGCCAGCGCATTCACCCGCACGTCATTGTATTTCCATTCCTTGCCCACCGGCGGCGGGCCTTTCGCCAGCTCGCTCCAGGGATTTTCGCCCGGCCGGTCCGCCCACCAGGGCTTGCCCCACATGGTGCCGATCCATCCCGAATCCTGGCGCAGCATATTGTCCCAGCTGATGGGCTGATTGTGCGCCAGCATGAAATCCGCCGAAGGCTGCACATAATCGATCACCCGGTCATTGACGTCCTTGATCATGCCCTTGTCGAAAGCGACGCCCGCCACCGACGACAGGAAGGTCTTGGTGACCGAGAAAGTCATGTCCACTTCCCGCGTATTGCCCCATTCCGCCACGATATAGCCGTGGCGGATGATGAGTCCGTTGGCGGGGACATGCGGCTTCAAGGGCCCGATGGGCGTGTTGAACGCTTCATGCCCATATTTGATGGGCACGGAAATCCGCAGGTCGCGAATGTCCGCCTGCTTGGCCAGCTCCGGCGGATAAGTCAGCTCCGCCGATACCGCGAAATCCACCGCCGCCTTGATCTTGGCCGGATCGAGTTTTTCCTGCTGCGGCGTATGCGTCGCCCAGGCATCGCCTTTCGGCGGCAGATACCCGGCGGCAGCCGCCGGCGCGGCGGCCAGAAGGCCCAATCCCAGAAACGCCGCCGTGAGTCTGTTATGCATCGCTTTCCCCTGCCTTCAAGCGCGCCGAGAGTGGCCTCGCGCCAGCGCCACGGCAAGGGGGGTCAGCGGGCCGCGCGCGGCTTCTCCACTTCGACAAAGGCGATCTTGTTCACGCCGCTGCAGGCCAGCCAGAGATTGCCCTCCGGCGTGTGCACCATGTTGCGCACCACCCCGCCGCCGGACGGAATCGCCCAGCTTTCGAATTTCTCCGTCTTGGGATCGAAGCGCACCAGCGTATTGGGGCTGACATTGGATTCGCTGTACCAGATCACGTCGCCCACCGCGGTGATGCCATAGGGCCGCGAATCCTTTCCGCCCGGCGAAGGAAATTCCGTCACCGCGCCGGTCTTGGGATCGAGCCGTCCGAGATACCCACGCGCATAATCCGAATACCAGATGATGTCGTCGGGCGTGATCGCCACGCGCCTGGGCCGCGAATCCGCGTGCGGCAGCACGAATTCGTGGATCGCAAGCGTGTCGGGATC
>JAFECO010000586.1 GCA_018242085.1 Pseudomonadota bacterium | reverse complement strand
GGCATCGGCATCCTGGCCCTGACGCTGAGCGCCATCGGATGCTATGCCATGTCCCTGGCGCCCGTGACCTGGGTGCTGATCTCGGAGATATTCCCCAACCGGGTGCGCGCCTCGGCGGTTTCCGCATCGGTGGCGGTGCTTTGGATTGCGTCTTTTGTGCTCACCTACACATTCCCTTTCCTCAATGCGGCATTGGGAACGGCCGGGACATTCCTGATCTATGGCGCCATTTGCCTGGCCGGCGGCGTGTTTGTGATCGTCAAGGTGCCGGAAACCAAGGGGCGCTCCCTTGAGAATATGACCGTGGCTTCGGAAAGTTTATCGCCATGAAATTGTCTGCAATTGCCATCTCGTGTGCGGCCGGACTGATCGGGTTTCCCGCGCTGGCCCATGCGGAGGCGCATTTCGATCCCTCATCGCGCATGTTCCGGCTGGACGGCGGGCAGGTCACTTATGCCTTTGGCGTCAACGCGAATGGCGCCTTGCAGTCCGTTTATTGGGGTGCGCGCCTTGCGCCATCCGACACGCTGAAGGCCGAAGCGCCGCGCGATCATTCCGGCATGGATCCGGCCAATTCGATCACGCCCCAGGAATATCCGGGCTGGGGCGGGCCGATGTATACCGAGCCCGCGCTCAAGCTGGCCTATCCCGACGGCGTGCGGGATGTGGTGCTGATCTTCCGGTCCGGTCATGCCGAGGGCAACAGCATCACGGTGGAAATGAGCGATATCCGCCGGCCACTGCGTGTCACCTTGCGTTACACCATCGATCCATCGACCGGGATTATCGGGCGGTCGGCCGTAATCCGGAACGAGACTTCGACTGCCGTGCGGATCGACCAGGCATCGTCCGCAGCCTGGTCGCTTCCCACCGGAACCGATTATCGCCTCCATTACCTGACGGGACGCTGGGCCGCCGAATGGTCCTTGCAGGCGCGCGCCGTCACGGAAGGCTCTACGGTGATCGAAAGCCGCCGCGGCTCGACCGGCATGCAGGCCAATCCCTGGTTCGCCATCGATCGCGCCGGCCTTTCGGGAGAGGAGAGCGGGCCGGTCTGGTTCGGTGCCTTGGCCTGGAGTGGCTCCTGGCGGATCAGCGTGGACCGCAATCCCCTTGGCGATGTGCGCGTGGTGGGCGGATTCAATCCCTTCGATTTCGCCTATACGCTGAAGCCCGGCGGATCTCTGGAAACGCCCGTTTTTTATGGCGGCTATTCCAGCCAGGGCATGGGCGGGGCGTCCCGCCTTCTGCACCGCTTTGAGATGACCAGCATATTGCCTCAGCGTCC
>JAFECO010000585.1 GCA_018242085.1 Pseudomonadota bacterium | reverse complement strand
CCCGTCCTTCATGATGATCTTCCAGGACGAGCCCGCCTTCCAGTCCGAGACCAGATGCGCCCCGAACCAGTATTTCTCGGTGAATTCCCGTTCCCGCAGCGCCGCCCATAATCTGTCCGGCGTGGTGCGGATGAAGGTGACATAGACGAATTGCGACTGGGCCATGATCTCTGCTCCTTCGGATTAAGCCTGGACGCGCTTGTCGGGAAAGCGGTCATGAACCAGCTTGAGTTCGATGCCATGCTCCAGCCAGGCCTTCAGCCCGCTGACCACAAAGGTAAAGCCCTCGGTCGAGCCGATGGCGGCCTCCGTCATTTCTTCCGGCGTGCCCTTGAAACCGCGGTGGCTGATGGAAACGAACGTCTCGCCGGGCCCCCGTGGCGTGAAAAGAAACTCGATTTCGGAATGGCCATAGGCCGACCATCCCACCAGGATGCGCCGCTCCTTCTCGACCGCCAGCACATCGGCCTGCATCGAAAGGCCATACATCTCCCAATCCCAGCGCACGCTCTTGCCCGCCTCCAGCCTTGCGCTGCCTTTGGTGAACCAGAAATGCGCGGTGATGGCGGGATCGACGAATGCCTCGAAAACCTCGGCGACCGGCCTGCGGATCAGCATTTCCGCCTTGGCGACGGGTGACTTCATTTCATTTCTCCTTTGGAGACTTCTTTTCCAGCGACGCTTTCAGGTCCGACAGCACCCGCATCCGCGGCAGCTCGAACTTGCCGATCCAGCGTTCCCCAATCTGGTTGATCGGAACCGGATTGATGAAGTGCAGCTTCTCCCGCCCGGCCCATTGCACCGCGATCAGGTTGGCTTCTTCCAGGATGCCCAGATGCTTGGCCACGGCCTGACGCGACATCTGGAGCCCTTCGCACAGGTCGCCCAGGCTCTGGCCATTGTTCCGGTGAAGCCGGTCCAACAGCAGCCGCCGCGACCGGTCCGCCAGCGCCTTGAAAACCGCATCGTCATCCATGCGATCTTATATGCAACCATTTGGTTACATGTCAAATAGATAACCTCGCTGCACTGCACTTTTCAGAACTTTTACATTCCGCTTTCGAACCGCTGACAGCGCTTTCGCCGGCAAGAGCCTATGTTTGCCTCATCCGCTCCCGCCGATGCGGACCAAGGAAAGCCGAAAATGTCTTTTGCCCCCGCCATCTCGTTCTTCGCCCCGGACAAGGAATTCCTGCCGCCCCGCCGGAAACCTGTCCGCCGCGCCTTGCCCCCGCCGCCCCCAAGCGACGCGCCCAAGGACGGCTTGGGGGAACGGATCAGCCGGCGGCT
>JAFECO010000584.1 GCA_018242085.1 Pseudomonadota bacterium | reverse complement strand
CGAAGCGCACGGCGCCCTGACCGTCAGGCAGCCGCGCTCAGCCGGGCGCGCGCAGAACGAAGTTCATCACGTCGAGCTTGGCGCCGGTTTTCGGCGCGGGCTTGGCCCAGCTCAGCGTTCCTTTCAGCCCGCCCGGTTCGACCGGCGCCGACAAAGTGACTTCAAAAACGCGCTCTTCCGTGGGCGCGATCTTGGCCAGCTTCCATTCCGCGACATCGGCCTTGGCGGCCGGATCGGAACGAACGCCTTTATAACCTTCGCCCGATGCGCGAACGACGCGCACGCCGGCGGGCAGGACAATGTTGACCGTCACATCGTCGGCGGATGGCCCCTTCTGCTTGAAGCCGGAATTTTCCACCTTCAATGTATAGGTCGCGGCGCTTCCTGAAGTCAGGCGCGCTTCCATGAAAGGACGGAAGCCCAGATCGTTCTTGGTCCAGTCGTAGATTTCCCTGAGCTGCTGTTCGGAGATGCGCAAGGGATCGTAATTGCCCATATGCAGCCGCTGACCCGGCGTGTTGCCTTCCGCGATTCCCAGCTTGGGCATCGCAACCGTGTGGTCATAGACCAGATCCTTGAACTGGGCGAAACCCAGGGCCGTGCCGCCGAAAATCCCCCGCGCCACATCGAAGGTCGCGCCATGGCATTGCGCGCAGCCCAAGGAAATCGCCACCCGCTGCCCCGGCCGTCCGCCATCCGGAACGGGAAAACGCCAGGGCCCCGGCTCGGCCACTTTCGGCAGGCTGGCGAAATAAGCGGCGAAATTGGCCAGATCGGCGTCGCTCACCTGATCCTGGGTGAAGGCCGGCATGATGCCCCATGGCTTTCTGACCGCCTGGCGGAATTCCGCGGCCGAGAGGATGCGTCCCGACAGCGGAGGGCCGAACGCGCCTTCGCCCAACCGGCCGTGGCAGCTGCGGCATTGGGTTTGGGAGCCTTCCCAGAGCGATTTGCCCGCAGCCGCATCTGGGCTCGCGCCTTGCGCCAAGGCGCCGGACGACAGGCATCCGGCAACAAGAATCCCGATCGCGAATTTCTTCATGGCGCCCCCCGACTCCGTAATGGCTCGACGTTAGCGTCAATAAAGCGGGTTTGCCAGACGAGCCGCGTCAGATCGCCAATGCTTCGGTGAGGTCGCCCGGCGCAAAGCGTTCCTGGCGCATCATCTCCCGTTCACGCATTTCAAGACCGGGCAGTTTTTCCAACCCGAACCGGCGGGTGATGAAACGCAGGATCGAGCCGGTATCATAAACCGTATGCTCGACATGCCCCGCCTTCACATGCGGCGAAATCAGGATG
>JAFECO010000583.1 GCA_018242085.1 Pseudomonadota bacterium | reverse complement strand
CCAGCCCCCTGCCCCGCGCCTATCAATGGGCGGACGGTTCGGCCTATGTCACCCATGTGGAGCTGGTGCGCCGGGCCCGCGGCGCGCAGATGCCGCAAAGCTTCTGGACCGATCCTTTGATGTATCAAGGCGGGTCGGACAGTTTCATCGGCCCCGCCGATCCCATTCTCGCCGCCGACGAAGCCTGGGGCATAGACATGGAAGGCGAAGTCGCGGTGATTACGGACGATGTGCCCTATGGCTGCACGGTGGAGGAAGCCGGGCGGCACATCCGCCTGGCGATGCTGGTGAACGATGTCAGCCTGCGCAATCTGATCCCGGCGGAGTTGGCCAAAGGCTTCGGTTTTTTCCAGTCCAAACCCGCCAGTGCTTTTTCGCCGGTGGCGGTGACGCTGGATGAGCTGGGCCAGGACTGGCGGGACGGCCGCCTGCACCGGCCGCTGGAGGTCGCCATCAATGGCGAAGCCTTCGGGGCTCCGGATGCGGGCATCGACATGGTGTTCAACTTCCCGCAGCTGATCGCGCATGCGGCCAAAACGCGGGCGCTGGCAGCGGGCACCATTGTCGGTTCGGGAACGGTATCGAACCGCGACCGCGCTGCCGGGTCCGCCTGCATCGCCGAGCGCCGGATGCTGGAGCAGATCGAAAATGGTGTAGCATCGACGCCGTTCCTGAAATTCGGCGACAGGGTGCGGATCGAGATGAAAGACGCGGGCGGGCACAGCATTTTCGGCGCGATCGACCAGCATGTCCGCCGCATCTGACCTCACGCTCTATAGTTATTTTCGCTCGTCGGCCGCGTTCCGAGTGCGCATCGCGCTGGGCCTCAAGGGCCTGAAAACCGATATGCGCTTTGTCCATCTCTTGAAGGATGGTGGCGCACAGCATGGGAGCGGTTATAAGAAGATCAATCCGCTGGGGCTGGTGCCCAGCCTGGTCGATCATGGGCAGACCATCAGCCAGTCGCTGGCGATCCTGGAATATCTGGAAGAACAGGTGCCAGAGCCGCCCCTTCTGCCGCGCGAAGCAAGTGCGCGGGCCAGGGTGCGCCAGATCGCGCTGTCGATCGCCTGCGATATTCACCCCCTCAACAATCTTCGCGTCCTGCAATATCTCAAATCCAGCCTCGGTGCGGACGATCAGGCCCGCATTGGCTGGCAGCAACATTGGATAACGTTGGGTTTCGGAGCCCTGGAGACTCTGCTGCGCGACGATCCCGCCACGGGAACATTCTGTCATGGCGACGCGCCCAGTTTCGCGGATATCTGCCTGGTGCCGCAGATGACCAATGCGCGCCGCGT
>JAFECO010000582.1 GCA_018242085.1 Pseudomonadota bacterium | reverse complement strand
TGCGCGCCCAGGTGTCGGAAAAAGCCACCTTCGTCGAAGGCGATATCAGCGACAAGGATCTGGTCCGTGACATTCTGAAGACCCACAAGGTCGAGGCCGTAATTCATTTCGCCGGTTCGATCGTGGTGCCGGAATCGGTGGAAGATCCCTTGAAGTATTATTCCAACAACACCGCCAAATCTCGCGACCTGATCGAAAGCTGCGTCGCGGGCGGGGTGAGGCAATTCATCTTCTCGTCCACCGCCGCGGTCTATGGCGTCACCGAAGAGGCCAGCATCACCGAAGATGGCGTCAAGGATCCCGCCAGTCCCTATGGCCGTTCCAAGCTGATGACGGAATGGATGCTGGAAGACACTGCGCATGCCCATGATTTCCGCTATGTGGCCTTGCGCTATTTCAATGTCGCGGGCGCCGATCCGAAGGGGCGCAGCGGCCAGTCCACGCCCCGCGCCACCCATCTGATCAAGCGCGCCTGCCAGGTGGCGCTGGGCCGCGCGCCCTATCTGGGGATTTTCGGCACCGACTTTCCCACGCCCGATGGCACCGGCGTGCGCGACTATATCCATGTCTCCGACCTGATCGGCGCCCATGCCTTGGCCCTGGCGCACTTACGCGGCGGCGGCGCTTCGAGCCTTTTCAACTGCGGCTATGGCCGCGGTTTTTCCGTGCGCGAAGTGGCCAAGGCGGTGGAGAAGGCGGCGGGTGCGCCCCTGGCGGTCAAGGAGATGCCCCGCCGCGCGGGCGATCCGCCCGCCATCGTCTCCAATCCCGCCAAATTGAAGGCCGCTTTGGGCTGGAAACCGCAGCACGACTCGCTGGACGAGATCGTGGCCAGCGCGCTCGCCTGGGAACGAAGGCTGAATTCCGTGTAACTTTCCAAACTTGTCGCCCGCCCGGCCCCGGTGCTAGTGAAATGGCATCACGGGTCTAGCCGGGAGCCGACGATGTGGAAGCCGCTTCTGTTCGCTGCCATTCTGGTGTCGGCGACCGCCGCCGAGGCGGCGACGCGCGACCAGCTGGTGGTGACGCCCGCCTGGTTGGCCTCTCATGCAGCGGACAAGGATCTCGTCATTCTTCATGTCGGTTCGGCGGACGGATATGCCGCGGGGCATATTCCCGGCGCGCATCTGGTCGATTCCAAGCTTCTTCAGGTGTCCGGCCCGGAACTGAAAGTCGAAGTACCGCCCGCAGACCTGTTGCACAAGCAGATGGAGAGCCTGGGCATCTCCGACAATTCCCATATCGTGGTTTACAACGAGACCGGAGAATTCCAGCGCGCCACCCGCGTGTTGTTCACGCTGGATGTGG
>JAFECO010000581.1 GCA_018242085.1 Pseudomonadota bacterium | reverse complement strand
TCGCGCGGGGCGGCTTTGCCGTTGCCGCGCCGTCGCTGCGGCTGACCGGTTCGGCGCATGCCGCCGATGCAGGTGTTTCTGCAACTGCCCTGTCGTTCGATGTCGCGGCGCGCGATTTTCGGATTGCGCGGTCGCGGAGCGGATGGGATGGGCGCGGCGATCTCGGCATGACGGCGGCCGCGGATTTCGATTCCGGCAAAGTCCGCACGCTGCTGGCGGCGGACCGCGTTCTTGCCGATGCGGCGGCGGCAAATCTGAAGCATCTGGCACTGAAAAGCGGTGGCCGTCTGGACATGCGAGACGGCCGGATCGGGTTTGTCCTGGACGAACCTGCCGTGTTGACAGGTGCCGCGGGCGCCGTGCTGCGGTTGCCGGAGATGACGATCGAAAGCGCGGGCGGGAAAGTGACTGGCGCACTGCAGGTGGCTTTGGCCGGCGGGCCCCTGCCGGCGGCCACGCTGCGCATGCGCGAGTTCACTTTCGCGAACGGCGCTTTTGAGGGCGAGGCCGGAATCGGCGCGCGCCTGGATTATGGCGCCTTTCGCGGCATCGCCATCGATGGCGCGGGCCGCATCTCGGGACGGGCGGGAGAAGGATCTTTTTCGCCTGCCGCCTGCGCGAAGCTGACAATCTCCGCATTCAGGCCGGGGGCGGAAAATCTGGCGCGCGGCATCGGCGGTGCGCTCTGCGGGGCTGGCAACGCGCCGATGATCGCGATGGGCAAGGACGGGCTGACATTCAACGCGCTGGCCCGCGACATGGCCGCCGATATTCCCTTTGCCAGCGTTCGGCTGGAACATGCCGGGGCCAGGCTCGCATTCGGGGCCGGACCCAATGCGCCGCTGCATGGCACCGTGGCGTTGACGCAGGCCCGGATGCTGGATCGCGCGAAAACGTTGCGCTTTCATCCTTTGTCCGGCAACGGGAGCATCCGGCTTGAGCGGGGCGTGTGGCGGGGAAAGATCGCCGCCACCGATGGCAAGAAAACGCCGCTGGGCGAGGTGACCTTCGCCCACACCATGGCGGATGGAAAAGGCGCCGCGCATATCGCGGCCCCCAAAATCGTCTTTGTGCCGGACAAGCTGCAGCCGGAAACATTGTCTCCGCTGCTGGTGGCGTTCCGCCGCGCCGAAGGGACGGCGAACTTCACCGGGGATATTGATTGGGCGCCGGGCAAGATCGCCAGCAAGGGTCATCTGTCCATCGCCAGCCTGGATTTTCTCACCCCGCTGGGCAAGGCGCATGCGGTCAAGACCGAGATGGATTTCGTTTCTCTCCTGCCGCCGGCGACAAAGCCCGGCCAGGACC
>JAFECO010000580.1 GCA_018242085.1 Pseudomonadota bacterium | reverse complement strand
CGGCATCACGGAAGTCTGGATCCTGCCATCGCCGTCACCGCTCGCCAGCAATCATTGGGACATAACGCCCTGGCGCGCGTTGGCGAAAGCCGTGCGGCGTGCGCGGTAGCGGGAAGGCCGCAATCCTCAGCCCACCCGTCTGGCCACAGTCAGTCCCAGGATGAGCAGCACCAGGAATATGGCGATGAAGATAAAGAAAAGAGTCTTGGCGATGGCAATCGAGGCACCCGCCACACCGGTGAAGCCCAGAAGACCCGCGATCAAGCCGATCACCAGGAAAATCAGCGCCCAACGCAGCATCGGGATATCTCCTCGCGCATATCGTGAAGGAAATGCGGGGCGTGGCGCTAAGTTCCCGCCGGACCCTGCGCCTTGTCCATCAGCCAGTTCCGGAATAGCGGCATGGCGGAAGATTGTGCGCGGCTCATCAGGCGCGTGAGCCAATAACTCCCCAGATCCGCTTCGATTGCGAAAGGCTGGATCAGCAGGCCCGCTTCCAGCTCGCGCCGGAACATGGCCACCGGCACCAGCGCCACGCCGCCGCCCCGCAAGGCCGCTTGCACCATGATCCAGGACGAATCGAACAGCGGACCGCGCGCGGCGATATTGGGTGCGCCTGCCTTTTCCAGCCATTGGGGCCAGTCGGAGGCGCGGTAGGACCGCAGCAAGGGAAAATCCGCCAGATCGGACGGCTCGCGCAGGTGCCTGGCGGTTTGCGGCGAACAGACCGCGGAGCAAGGCGCGTCCATGATCTTCTCGGACTGGATGCCGTGCCAGGCGCCGTCGCCGAAGCGGATGGCATAGTCCAGGCTTTCGCCCGCCAGATCGACTTTGTTGTTGTTGGTGAGAAGCCGAAGATCGATGGCGGGGTTGCGGGCATGAAAATCCGGCAGCCTCTCCAGCAGCCAGCCCACCGCGAAAGTGCCCACCGCGCCAACAGTCAGTGCTTCCTTCAAGCGCCCGCCTTCGAACTGGCCGAGCGCTCGCGACAAGCGCTCGAATGTTTCGCTTACCGGCACCATCAGGGCGCGGCCTTCATCCGTGAGGACCAGGCCTCTGGGCGTGCGGCGGAAAAGCTCCAGGCCCAGCTTTTCCTCCAGCCCCTTCACCTGGTGGCTGATCGCGGCCTGGGTCACCGACAATTCCAGCCCGGCGCGGGTGAAGGACAGATGCCGCGCCGCAGCTTCGAAGGCGCGCAGCGCACTCAGCGAAACGGAAGAGATGTTGATCGGGCTATTAGAAAAATTTGTGGCAGACACGAGACAATGTCCTTTGCGCGCGGAATCCGGCTTGCGGCATGGTGGCAACC
>JAFECO010000057.1 GCA_018242085.1 Pseudomonadota bacterium | reverse complement strand
GCCCCAGAACCCTTCCGGGTCCGCCACCGACCGCGCGTACCGCGTCCCGTAATCCGAAGCACTCACATACCCGCGCTTCTTCCACTCCCCTGTGACAGGCACGATTTGATCAGTCATGGCAGCTTGCGACTCGAACCAATTATTTGCGGGAACCGACAGGCACGACCTCGCGCCCCACGGTTATGTTGGTCACGATAGCAAAGCTGCCATACATGGCCATGGCGCCGCACAGAAGACCAACCCAACCGCCCAGTTGATGCAGCATCGGATTGCCAAGCATGGCGCCAAAGCCCAACAGGAAGAACGCGATCCATAAGGTGAGGAAAATGCAGAACAGCAAGCGGGTCAGATAAAAAGTCGCGACCCACAAGCCCAGCGTAAACACGCCCCAAAGAACAAGGGCGAAACCAATGGCGCTGTCCGCGCCAGACAGATCCAGCAGCTTGTTGCCGCCCAGGAAAACCAGCGAGGCGAACCACCACCAGAAGGCGCCATAGCTGATGAAAGCGGTGGTGCCGAAGGTGTTGCCGGTCGTGAACTCCATAATGCCGGCGATGACCTGCGCCGTGCCGCCAAAGGCCAGCGCCAGCGGCAGAACAACGGCCTCCCCATGGGCCGGCAGAAGACCCGCATTGACCGCGCTCAAGAGAATGGTGGTGAGACCGAAGCCAACCAGTCCCAATGCCGCCGGATTTGCTTTGTCTGCCATGCCGTCTCCTTGCTGCGGAGAGCCGGTCGCGGCGGGACATTGCTCAGATGGCAATGCCCCGCCGCGCCGTCATGTTTTCAGTCCTAGAAGTCCTGGGTATAGGTGAACAGATAGGTGCGTCCCAACACCGTATAGAGAGCGGAGTTGGTGCTGCCCGCATTGATGCCCACCTGAGACGGGTCGCGGTCGAACAGGTTGTTCACGACCAGGTTGAAGCGCGAACCGGTATCCGGCAGCGAGTAGCCCAGGGTGAGGTCGAAGTAGTTGGCCACGCCCTGTCCCGGCACGGTAGTCTTCGGATTGCTGACAACGGACGCATCCCGCATACCGCCGATCATGCGCCAGCGCAGGCTGACGTCCGCGCCGAAGTTATGATAGGTGATCCGCGTATTGCTCTGATATTTGGGGAATGGTCCAAGCGTGGCGGTGGAGTTGAGACTGCCGCCCGTGTTGGTTTCACCCAGTTCCTGCCACGGCGAGCCCGGCAGGATCTGCTGCTTGAAGCTATTGAGATAGTTGCCGACGATGTCGAAGCTCATCGTGCCGGCGTCAGGACCCCAACCCGTGGCTTCGCCGATATCGGTCAGCCAGTTTGCTTCCAAGTCGATGCCCGACGTCTTGTAGCCGCCCGTGTTGGCGAAGGGCGTGCGCACATTGACCATCTGGCCGTTGCTGGGGCTGCGGTTGATGAAGGTGCAATAGAAATTGGCGGCCGAGTAGCTCGGGTTGGAGCCGTCAAGATTGTAGCACTTACTGACCAGGGTGTTGAAGTCGAGCGACGAAATCGCGTCCCGCACCCGGATATTGTAATAGTCCACCGAAATCGATGCATTCTGGAACCAGGGGCTGTCGATTTCCGGCTGATAGACCGTACCGAACGTAATGGTGTCGGCCTTTTCCGGGCGCAACTCGGTGTTGCCGGAATTGATCGAGGGCACCTGATTGTCGTTGGTCTGGTAGGTGGGTGCGATCGCCGCCGTCAGGCCCGTGGCTTGGCAGAGCGCCAGAAGCTGCGCATTGCCGGCCCGCAGACGAACGTCGCAAGGATCGCCCGCGCCGGGCGGGGTCGAAGCTTGAACCGTCCGGTTGGCGTAATAGGTCGAATTGCCCGAGAACAATTCATTCACCGACGGGGCGCGAATGGCGCGTTCATAACCGCCGCGGAAACGCAGGCCGTCCATTACCGCCCAGTCCACATCACCCTTGTAGGTATTGGTGCCGCCGGAGAGGACATAGTCGGAATAGCGAGCCGCGAGATCGACATTCACGCTCTGGAAGAAGGGAATGTCCTTCACCACCGGAATCAGCGCTTCGCCGAATATTTCGCGGACGGCCGAGGCACCACGCGTGGGGGCCTGCGGATTGAAGGTGAAGGGATCGCCCGTCTGCACCGCCGCATCCGGCTTGAAGGTGTAGGAGATGTTGCGGTAGTCGGCGCCCAAGGCGAACTTCACATCGCCCGCGGGCAGCGCAAAGGCGGTGCCTTGGATGTCGGCATTCAACACGTCCTGGGTGACCGCGGTCCGGTTGACGAATTCCGGCGACGCAAGAGCGGTACAAGCCGCCGAAGACTGGTTGTTGCCGAAGGGATTGAAGCCGCCGGCGCACATGCTGGCGCCGCCATCGGCCGCGTTCAGCATCTGCTGGATGATGCTGAAGCGCACCGCGCCGGTGCTGGAGTAGGAGTTCAGGGTCTGGCCATGGCTGGCATAAACGTCCCAGGTCATGGAGTCGCCCAGGACACCGTTCAGGCCGGCGATGAACTGATAGATGTTGTTGGCGTTGGTGGCGTCGCGATAGCCGCCGATACCCAGAAAGCGCTTGTTGATCTGAATGGGCGCGGTGGGGTTGGCGCGCGAGGCCAGCAACGCCGCCACGCCAGGTTGATTGGCGAGAATCTGCGCCAGGAAGGGATTGCTCAACGGAACGGTCGGGATCTGCGTGGCGCTGGTTACGGTGGCATCGCTCTCGACCATGGAATTGTAGTTGGTGTAGAGCGCCTGGCCGAAGAAATGGATGTTGTTGTTCAACGCCCAGTCACCCTTGACGAAGCTGGACCAGCGTTCCAGGGGGTTCTGCGTGCCGCGGAAATAATAGCTGCGGTTGCGCACCGAGCCTTGATAGATGTCATTCAGCGGACGGCCCTGGGCATCCGTGATGGGCTGATAGTTGTAGATCGTGCCCTTGTTCGGGCCGACATTGAACAGGCTGCCATCCGGATTGAAGCCGAAGCCGCCGGAGCCGGTCGGGGAAATCGAGCCGGCGGGCGCGCCGAATTGCCCGAAATAGGTGTTGATCGCAGCCTGGCTCGGCGCATTGGTGCCGCCCACATATTGGCCCTGCACCAGCGGGGTCACGCCGGAATGGTTTGACAGCAAAAAGGGAATGGAACCCCAGTTCACATGCGCGACGTGGGTATATTCCACCGCCACGGTGATGTTGCCCTTGCCGTCCGCCGTGTTGATGCCGCCGATGGCGTTCACGTCGAAGGTGCTGCCGCCATAAGATTCCGTGGTGCCGTAGCTGCTGCTCACCTGCAGGCCGTCGGCGGGACGCTTGGTCTTGAAGTTCACCACGCCCGACACGGCGTCCGAACCGTAAACCGCCGACGCGCCGCCGGTGATGATTTCCACATTGCCGACGATACCGGCCGGCAGCTGGTTGATATCGACCGTGCCGTCGGAGTTGGACGGGAGCATGCGGCGGCCGTCCAGCAGCACCAGGTTACGCTGGGGACCCAGGCCGCGCATGCTGACGTTGCGCTGGCCGCTGCCGCCGATGAACGGACCCGAGCCGCCCGTTGAAGTGGAGAATTGCGGCAGGTCCTTCAGGCCCGCTTCCAACGCGATCTGACCGCTCTGCTTCAAGGTATCGGACGTGACCGACACGGTGGGCGTGGCGGTGTTGTAATCGGGGCGCGCGATCAGCGAACCGGTGACGACGACCGTCTCGCCGGCGGGCGGCGCTTCCGGAGCGCTCTGCGCGAAAGCCGCGGACGAAACCAGGAGCATCGGCAAAGCCGCGCTGGACAGAAGCAGCCGGGAGGAAATTTTCGGCGCGAAGGACGTCGTGAAATTCATGGTGTTCCCCGATAGTTGGTAAGCGTTAACACAGGCCGCTTTGCTCAGCGGCTTACAACCAGATTCGATTTCAGTTCCAAAGTGCTTAAAACGGCGGACGGTGGGACAAGCCGCTGAACTGTCAGCGCTTCGCTAATGCAAAATTCTCGGCGCTGACATGGCACACAAGCCATCGATGCTTCCCCCCTGTGCTGACTGTTGCCGTCCAAATCCACAGTTGCGCGTGCAATATGCAACACGCGCATTTTTATTTTCTGACTATAGGTTTAGGTCAGAAAACGAGCTTTTGACGATGGACAAAATATGGATAAAGTTGGACTTTTGTGGAGTTAATGTAGGGCTGGGAGTCCTCATCCATGTACTCGAGTGCCCAACCGGTCATTGTCGAGCGCCACTTGCCCCTGATGCCCATGGGGCTCATCAGCCCCGCCTGTTGCTGGGCCAGCATCGACGACGATCTGAACTATATGTTCCATATCGCCCACGGGCGGGGAACGGTCATGACCCAAAGCGGGATCATCCGGTTCGCGGCCCCCTGCGCGGTCATCATCCCGGCGGGCGAAGCCCATAATTTCCAGTTCGAGCTGAACGCCAGCGGCATGGCGCTGACCATTTCCGCCTCCTATCTTCAGAGCCTGGTGGCGCGGGAACGCGATTTTGCCATGCTTTTCGCGGCTCCCGTGGTGGTTCCCCTGGTTTCGGAACAATTGACCTGGCCCTTGGCCCGGCTGGCGCACGAGCTGGCGGGGTCCGATGTGGCGCACACCGCCGCCGCCGATTCCCACCTTCTGAGCATCCTGGTGCAATGCGCGCGCGCCCTGGAGCATTCCAGGGCCATCCAGGCGGCACATCCCAAGGCCGCCGCCACGCTGGTGACCCGCCTTCGCGAGCTGATCGAGCAGCATTACAGGGACAACATGACCTTGGCCCAGTACGCGGCCACTCTGGGCGTAACCCAGACGCGGCTGCGTGAGGCCAGCCTGATGGTCACCGGCATGCTTCCGAATCAACTGATCCAGCAACGCATCCTTTTGGAAGCGCAAAGGGCGCTGCTCAATTCCACCATGACCATCGCCCAGACCGCCTATTATCTGGGCTTCAACGATCCGGCTTATTTTTCGCGCTTTTTCACCAAAGCGATGGGGCAATCCCCGCGCATGTACCGGGAAAAGCCCAAAAGCAACTAGCGCCGCCCGCGCTTTGATGTTGCCGGCATAAATAAACCCACGGATGATTTTCTCATCCGTGGGTTTTGCTTTTTACGCCCTTGGTATTTTTAGCGGGGCGCGTTCTTGGCCTTGCCGGAGACCAGATCTTCGATCGTGAAGTGGCGGCCGTTGAAGATCACATGCTTGACATTGAAGGTATTGTGGATGTCGTCCAGCGGATTGCCCTTGACCAGCACGATGTCCGCCAGCTTGCCGGCTTCGATGCTGCCCGCATCCAGATTGAGCATGGCCGCCGTGTTGACGGTCGCCGTGCGCAGGATGTCGTAGGGCTTCATCCCGTAGCGGGCATAGGTCTCCATTTCCGAGTGCAGGAACATGCCTTCCGGCTCGTCCGTGCCTGCGGTGATGGTGGCGCCGGCTTTGAACAGATCCATTACCATCTTGGGCGTGCCCGGATCCTTGCGGGGCAGGAAACCGCCCATGAGGTTGTCATAATTCCTGATCTGGTTCTGGAGCCAGGGCGGGTCCATGGCCACGCGCGGATCACTCTTCAATTCCGGATGCGAGGTGATCAGATCGCGCATGCCGCTGAAGATCATCGGCGTCATGTTGATCTTGTTCTGGCTGATGATCTGGATCACGTCTTCATAGGCGTGATTGAAGGTGGCCTTGGGCGAATAGCCGCGGCGGCTGGTGGCCGTGGTGTGTTCGACGCTGTCCATTCCGTCGAAGGCGGCGGGATAGATTTCGTGCGTGCTCACCGGCTCGCCCACGCTGTGGGCATAGTCCACGATCATCTTCTGCTGGATGTCCGGCATGCGCACATAGGACTTGAACATGTCGAAGCCCAGAATGTGGGCGCGCTCCAATTCCCGCATCAGATGGGCATTGGATGAGATCGCGGTGCCCATTTTGTAATAGGTGCGCTTCCATTCCATCAGGTGACCGGTGGAGAAGATGCGCGGCTGGATGCGGACGCCGGCATCGCCGGCTTCGCGGTCTTCCACGGCTTCATATGGCAAGCCGCCCGGAGTGCGCAGCGAAGTGATGCCATAGGCCAGGAAGCCCCGGCCCTGCTGCTCGCCGAAATCGGACTGCCGGTGGCTGTGGTTCTCGATCAGGCCGGGCATGGCGACCAGATCGGGAGCTTCGATGGTGGCGGTGCGGCCCGCGACGTGCGGCTTCACACTCTTGATCCGGTTGCCCTCGATCTCGATGTCCATGTCGTTAAGGGCGGTCTTGGAGATGCCGTCCACCAGCTTGCCCACATGGATGGTCATGCCGCCCTTGGGCACATAAGCCGTGTAAGTGAGATCCAGCGGGACGGTCTTGGTCTCGCCGGTTTCGATATCCATCACGCGGATATTGTCGTTGGCCTGATAAAGGACATGACGATTGTCGCCTGCCCAGTTGGGATTGTAGGCAATCTCGCTGGTCAAGTGGCGCACCGGCCCCTGCGGCTCGCCCGTGAGAGGCGAAACCGGCCAGATCGCCAGTTGTCCTTCATAAATTCCCAGCATGTGGGTGCCGTCGGGCGACCAGGACGGTCCATTCCAGCCGCGGCTGTCGATCGACATGTTGGGCTGGGGGGCGAACCATTTGTCGTCCGTCGCGTCGTCGGCTTCGTTGCCGGTGGACGACATGGTCAGCACCTGATTGGTGCCTTCGCGGTATTTGCGGTTGTACGGCGCCACCATGGCCAGCGCGATGCGCTTGCCGTCCGGCGACCAGGTCGGCGTGCCGGGCGCGAAGATCGACTTGTGAATGATCTTCACATCGCCGGTGGCGACATCGGCCACCGCCACGCTGGCGCCGCGCCACATGGCATCGACATTGACGAAAGCGATGCGCTTGCCGTCCGGCGAGAATTGCAGCGATGTCGGCTGGGTGGTGATGTGGGTGAGCTGGCGCATCTGGCCGGTCTGCATGTCGCGGATCCAGATTTGCAGATGACCGCCGGCGCGGTCGGTGGACCAGGCCAGATAACGGCCATCCGGCGACCAGGTGGGGTCCAGATCATAAGAGGCATCGTTGGTCAGGTTCTGCGGCTTGCCGCCGGTCACGGGCGCCAGCCAGAGATCGCCCAAGGCGGCGAAGGCAATCTGTTTGGCGTCGGGCGACAGGACCGGACGCATGATGCCAAGCGCCTTGCGCGGCGTCTGGCTGTCGAAATCGCGCTTGGCGCGGACATAGGTGTTGCGCGGCGGGGTGATTTCCAGATTGACGCTGAAGGGAACGTCCTTGACGCTGCCGCCCAAAGTGCGGCGCTTGATCTTGCCGTCCGCGACATAGAAGAACTCGTTCTTCGACACCCAGCTGGGGCGGAAGGGGAATACGACTTCTTTCCCGCTGATCGACTTGCCGTTGTAATTGAGCTGGCTGTCGTTGCCGACCGAGGATTGATAGACCAGCTGGCCGTCGGGGCCCATCGAGGCGGCCGCGATATTGCCGTCGGAATCGGCGATCTTGCGCTCCGCCTTGGTTTCGACATTGACGGCCCACAGGGTTTTGTAGGTATCGCGGCTGGAGGTGAAGATCACCTCCTTGTCGTCGGCCGACCAGGCCGGCATCACGTCTTCAGCGGGATTGGTGGTGAGCTGGGTCATGGCGCCGCTTTTGACGTCCATCACCCAGATATTGTTGTTGCTGCCCAAGGGATCGCCGCGGTCGGACGAGAAAGCAATCTTGCTGCCGTCATGGCTGAAGATCGGTTCGCGGTCGTCGAATGTGCCTTCGGTGATCATGTGCTGGTTGGTGCCGTCGGCATTGATCTGCCAAAGGTCGTAGCCGCCATCGCGATAGGCGAAATAGATGATGCTCTTGCTGTCCGGCGACCATTGCGGCTGGTGCGCGTCGTTGAAGATATCGCCCAGGCGCTTGGCCTGGCCGCCGCCGACCGGCATCACATAGATCGCGCCTTGCAGATCGATCGCCAGCATCTTGCCGTCCGGCGAAACCGAGACCGCCATCGAGGTGCCTTCATGCACCGTGATGGTTTTGGTCTGAGGCGCGTGGATCGTGGGGGCTTGCGCCACGCTCGGCATGATGGCCAAGGCGCTGGCGCCGAGAATGAGCGGCAGGACGAAGCTGAGACGCATGGAATCCCCCAAAAAAGACTGATGTTTCGGTCTTAGCAGGCGGACGGAAGAGGCAAAAGTCTCAAGACTTGGACAAAGCCCGACCAGACTTGGACAAAGCTTGCACCACG
>JAFECO010000579.1 GCA_018242085.1 Pseudomonadota bacterium | reverse complement strand
CCCGGCTCGGTGGTGGATGTCAAATTCGACGACGGCCAGGATTTCGGCAGCGGCTTCTTCAATCCCAAAAGCCTGATCGCGGTGCGGCTGTTCGCGCGGGCGATCAGCGTGGCGGCGGATGAGAATTTTTTTGCGGCGCGGCTGAAACGCGCGCTGGCCTTGCGCGAGCGGCTGTACGGCCGGCCCTTCTATCGCCTGGTCCATGCCGAAGGCGATGGATTGCCGGGCCTGGTGATCGACCGTTTCGATGATGTGCTGGTGGTGCAGATCACCATCGCTGGCATCGAAGCCAAGCTGCCGGTTCTGATCGCGGCGCTGAACAAGGCCGTTGCGCCGGCGACGATCATCCTGCGCAACGACACCCCGTCGCGGACCCTGGAAGGGCTGGACACGTATGTGCGCACGGAACAAGGCATGGCGGGCCGCATCGCGGTCGAGGAAAATGGCGCGCGCTATTTCGCCGATCCCGGCCAGGGGCAGAAAACCGGCTGGTATTACGACCAGCGCGACAACCGCGCCTTCATCGCCGGCCTGGCGAAGGATCGCACCGTGCTCGATGCCTATAGCTATACCGGCGGCTTCGGCATCCTGGCGGCCAAGGCGGGCGCGAAGGAAGTGATCTGTCTGGACTCCTCCGAACCGGCGCTGAAACTGGCGGAAGAAAGCGCCGCCGCGAACAAGGCGTCGATCCGCGCCGTTCAGGCGGATGTGTTTGAGGAGATGACGCGCCTTGCCGCGCAGAAGGAACGTTTCGACATGGTGCTGGCCGATCCCCCGCCTTTCGTGAAGGCACGCAAGGATCTGGAGCCGGGCGCCAAGGCCTATCGCAAGCTGGCGCGGCTGGCGGCGGACATCACCGCGCCCGGCGGGCTTTTGATGATGTCGTCCTGCTCGCACAATATTCCCATGGACCGTTTCGCGGCGGAATGCGCGGCGGGCATCTTGAAAAGCGGCCGCAATGCCAGCCTCATTCATGCCGCCGGTGCGGGCAGCGATCATCCCATGCATCCCATGCTGCCGGAGACGGCATATCTCAAGGCGCTGGTCTACGCGTTGGACTGAGCTCCCGTTGTCATCCCCGGCGAATGCCAACAGCGTTAGCTGGTGGCATGAGGGAAGGGGATCCAGCTGCTGATACCGGCGCGGATGTAAGGACCTGGATCCCCTTCCCTCACATCGCCCGCATCGCGGTCGATGTTCGCCGGGGATGACACTTTAGTTAGATCGTCACCTGTGTGCCCAATTCTACCACGCGTCCTGGCGGCAGTTGATAGAACCGCGCGGGCGATAGCGCGTTCGACGCCAGCCACAT
>JAFECO010000578.1 GCA_018242085.1 Pseudomonadota bacterium | reverse complement strand
CCGATGGCGCGTTCGGGTTGCTCCAGGCCCAGTGTTTCGCGCATCGGCCGCGAGAACCAGGGATCGGCGGCGACGCTTTGCGGCCAGGTGCCTTCGTTCAAGCCGCCCAGGATGGCGAGATCGAAGCTTTGCAGACGCGCTTCCAGCGGGCCCAGAATGGCGATGGCGCGGTGGCGGTTGAAGCGCGGACGCACCGGAATCTTCATCGCCAGCGCCCGAAACAAGGCCGCATAGGCGCCGGGATCGAAAGACGGCAGGCCAGCCGCGCTTGCACGGAAGTTCTGGAAAAAGACGGACGCCGCTTCGCCATCGGTATCGCGCCAGACCGGGCAATCTTGCAGGTCGGCACAGGACAGGCGCTGAGCCGCTTCGAGATGGCAGGCAATAAGATCCTCGAGCGGGATGCCGGTTTTGGCGAATGCTGCTTCCAATGGCGACAGGACGGCCGACACATCGGACCACCATGCGGCCAGGGCAATGCCGTCTTTCGCATCGCTTTCCTTGCGCGCTTCGGCGATGGCAGCCGCGATGGCTCTGGCGATACCGGCAAGCCCCGGATCGGGGCGCGGTCCGCGCAGCGCCATGCGGTCCAGCAGGCGCGCGCGCGCGCGGAATATGGCGGGATCGCCGCCCAAGGTGGCGAAGGGATGTTTCAGCAGCGCCAGCAAAGGCACGGGCGCGAACTGCGCATCGGCCGCTTCCGCCAGCAGGCAGAGAAACGCGCCCGCGCCGGTGTGCGCCAAAGGCCGGCCGGCGGAATCGTCGATGGCGATCTGCCAACGCCCCAACTCCGCCGCCACACGGCGCGCCAGAGTCCGGTCGGGCGTGATCAATGCGGCGGTGCGGCCTTCGCGTTCCAGGGTTTCGCGCAAGGCCAGTGCGATCACCAGCGCTTCCTGCGCGGGATCGGCGGCCGTGACCAGGGTGACACCCTCAAGACCGCGCGCGATATCGCCGCCGCCCGCATCCGCCAGCGCGCGCCAGGCATCGGTGGTCGGCGCCGGGCGCAGGCTTTCGCGCAGCAAGGTCTCGCGCGGCTGGGCAGAATATGCGCCATGCCAGTCTTGAACCTGATCGCGCGGCGTGCCGATGGAGGCGAGCAATTGCCGCAGGCCGAATTGCGGATGGCCCGGATCGAGATCGCGCCAGCTTCTTTCGTCCAGCGCGCGGTCCAGTCCCGGCAGGATCAAGGCGCCATGCGGCAGCCGCGCGATCACGCCCAGCAATCGGGCGGTGGCGGGGATGGAGCCGGTCGAACCGGCCGCGATCACCATGCCGGCGGGCGGATGTTTCTCCAGCCGGTCGGCGAGAAGCGA
>JAFECO010000577.1 GCA_018242085.1 Pseudomonadota bacterium | reverse complement strand
CATGATGAAGTTGACGCCAGGCTGGCCTTTCCCGCTTTTCTATTGGGATTATGTATTGGGCGTTCTTTTGGTCAGCCTGCTCTTGGGCCTGAGCATGGGATCCACCGGCGGTCCGGCCGCGATGATGACAAATCTCGGCGGCGCCGGCGCGGTCAGCATTCTCTATGCCCTGGCGGGCGGCGCCGTGTTCAATGTCGCCAATCTGCTTCTGGTGGCGGCGATCTCCATCGCCGGTTTGGCGGTGGCGTTTCCAGTGGGCATCGGCTTGGCGCTGGTGGTGGGTGTGTTGCTCAACTATGCCATCGCGCCCGCGGGCAATCCGCTGCTGTTGTTCGGCGGTGTGGCGTTGGTATTGGTCGCCATCCTGGTCGATGCCTTGGCCTATAGCCGGCGCGGCAGCGACGGCAGCAAGAATGTGGCGCGCGGGCTCAAGATCGCCATCGCCTGCGGTTTTCTGATGGGGATTTTCTATCCCCTGGTCACCAAATCTTCGGAAGGGCCGGCGGGGCTGGGTCCTTACTCCGTATCGTTTGTGTTTTCCGTGGGCGTGCTTTTGTCCGCCCTGGTGTTCAACACTTATTTGATGCGAAGGCCCATCACCGCCGATCCGCCTTGCAACTTCGGACGTTATTTCGCCGCCTCGCCCCGCACCCATCTGGTGGGTGTGATCGGCGGCGCGATCTGGGGCGTGGGCATGACTTTTTCATTGGTGGCGGCGACCACGCATTTCGTCGGCCCGGCGGTGTCCTATGCCATCGGCCAGGGCGCGACCATGGTGTCGGCAGCCTGGGGCGTTTTCGTCTGGCGTGAATTCGCGGGCGCACCCGTCTCGGCGCGCAAACTCCTGTTTCCCATGTTCGTCCTGTTCCTGATCGGATTGGGCATGGTTGCGGTGGCGCCGCTTTACGCATGAGCACAGCCGATATTCTTGTGGTCGGCAGCGCCAATATGGATCTGGTGGCGTTTGCGGATCGCTTGCCGGCCCCCGGTGAAACGTTGCTGGGCGGAGCCTTTCAGAGCTTTGCCGGCGGCAAGGGCGGCAACCAGGCAGTGGCGGCGGCGCGGGCAGGCGGCAAGGTGGCGTTCCTGGGAAGGGTCGGCAACGATCTGTTCGGTGCGCGGCTGCGAGCAGGGCTTGAAGAGGACGGCGTCGATACGCGGCTGCTGGGAACGGTGGATGGCGCGTCCGGCGTTGCGATCATCATGAGCGGCGGCGGCAACAATATGATCGTGGTGGCGCCGGGCGCCAATGACGCGGTGACCGCAGGGGCCATCGACAAAAATGCGTTCACGGGAATTCGCTTTGTCCTGGCGCA
>JAFECO010000576.1 GCA_018242085.1 Pseudomonadota bacterium | reverse complement strand
GCCCGCCACGCTGGATTGCTGCAGGCTGGAGAAAAATCCCCGCCGTCCCTTGGGCGCCCATTCATAGATGAAGGCGGTGGAACTGCCCCATTCGCCGCCCGCGGAAAATCCCTGCAACAGCCGGCAGAACACCAGCAGCCACGGCGCCAGGGCGCCGATCTGATCCCGGCCCGGAACCAGCCCAATGCCTGCTGTCCCTAAGGCCATCAGAAGGATGGTGAGGAGGAGCGCCGCTTTGCGGCCCTTCAAATCGCCGAGACGGCCGATCAGGATGCCCCCCAACGGCCGGACCACAAAGCCCAACCCAAAGGTGGCGAACACCGCCAGCAATCCGGTCAGGGGATCGTCTTGGGGAAAAAACTTCTCCGCGATATAGGGCGCCATATAGGCGTAGACGGTGAAGTCGTACCACTCCAGCACATTGCCGGCGGCGGCGGCGAGGATGGACCGCCACAGTCCCGCAGCGGCCCGCTCCATCCCCTCACCTGTCTGCATCCGCTGATCCGCCGGCCCCGCGCTGCCAAGCCTATATCAGCTTGGTCCCGCCAGAAAGACACTACCAGCCGGGACCCGCCACCTGCCGCGTGGCGACATTGAGCCGGTTGAAGACATTGGTGAGGGAGATCACCAGCAACAGCGAGGCAAGACCTTTTTCGTCGAAATGCTTTGCCGCTTCATTCCATACCGCATCCGGCACCGGATCGCTGCGGTCGCTCAGCCGCGTGACATTCTCGCTCAAGGCCAGCGCGGCCCGCTCCGCATCGGTAAAATACGGCGTATCGCGCCAGGCCGACACGGCAAACAACCGCTCGTCCGTCTCGCCCGCCTTCTTGGCGTGCTTGACGCCGCCATCGATGCAATAGCCGCAGCCATTGATCTGGCTGGTGCGTAAGTGAACCAGATGGCCGATGGCGGGGGGAACTGCGCCTTGGTTTGCGGCGGCCAAAAGCCCTTGGATGTGCGGCAGCGCATCGGGCAGCACCATAACGGGGTTTTTCATTCGCGCTTGCATGATTTTTCTCCTGTTCCATGCCGGGCCGCCGTCACATCCGGCGGCCCGGTTTCGTCGATTGACTGACGGAGCGGGACGGAGAAATGTGACCGATGGACCGAAACAAAATTCTGGCCCAGGAATTTGAGGCCCAGCGGCCGCATCTGCGGGCGGTGGCTTTCCGCATGTTGGGCTCGCTGGCCGAAGCCGACGACGCCGTGCAGGAAGCTTGGCTTCGGCTGCAGTCTTTCCAGGCAGGAAAAATTGAAAATCCGGCCGCCTGGCTGACCACGGTGGTGGCGCGGATCTGCCTGGACATGCTCAGGAC
>JAFECO010000575.1 GCA_018242085.1 Pseudomonadota bacterium | reverse complement strand
TGTTGATGACCTTCCGCCAGCGCGAGCGGCGGGACGGCATCGTGCTCAAGACCATTTCATTCCCCGTGCCGGTGACCAGCAGCGACGATCTTTATAACCGCATCGCGGGTGCGGTGACGCCCAAGACCAAGCTGATCCTGATCTGCCACATCACCAACCGCACGGGCGCGATCTTTCCGGTGCGCCGCATCTGCGACATGGCCCATGCCAAGGGCATTCCGGTGATGGTCGATGGCGCCCATGCCTTCAACCATTTCCCGTTCAAGATCTCGGACCTCAACTGCGATTATTACGGCGTCAGCCTGCACAAATGGACCTGCGCGCCTATCGGCACGGGGTTTCTGTATGTGCGCAAAACCCGCATTCCCCAGACCTGGAGCCTGATGTCGTCCAGCGAGAAGCAGGTGAATGATATCCGGAAATTCGAGGAGATCGGCACGCATCCCGCCGCCAATCCCAATGCCATCAGCGAGGCTTTGGTGTTCAACGAGAATATCGGCATCGCTCGGAAGGCGGCGCGGCTGCGTTATCTGCGTGACCGCTGGGCGCATCGCCTTCGCGACAACCCGAAAGTCCAGATCCTGCACAGCGAAAGCCCGGAATTGTCCTGCGGCATCGGCTTCATCGGCTTCAAGGGCTTCGATGCGGGCAGGATGTATGAGACGCTCTACAACAAATACAATATCGTCACCGCGCGGGTGGAAATGCCGGGCCAGTATGACGGCCTGCGCGTGACGCCGCACATCTACAGCACACTGCGCGATGTCGATACATTCGCGGACACGGTGGAAAAGGTGTTGGCGACGGCCTGACCCGTCCGTCTTTTCGCGCAGGGTTCAGAGCTGTTCACCGCTTGAAATGCAGGTTGGGAAGTTCGGGCGTTGAACGGCCGTGCGGAGCGGTTGTGCGATAGTCGGACGGAGCAAACAGTTCATGGGGTGCGGCCGCCGCCTCTTTGGTCTGCTCTTGCGAGATGCGCGGACCGATGACGGCCAAGGCCGCTGCCGCGATGACCGCGAACGCAATGTGTTTCATGGGAAGGCTCCTTCGCTAACCCGCGAAGCCCGCATGGCCGCGCCGGTCGCGATGATCTAGGCCCTTCCGGATTTGGGCGGTAGCTGGTAAAAACGGGAGTAATCCTCTCAAATATGGAAGGCACATGGATCGGCTGGAAGCCATGACCATCCTGCTCGCGGCGGTGGATACGGGAAGCCTTTCCGCCGCCAGCCGCCAGTTGGGCATTCCCCTGGCCACGGTCAGCCGCCGGGTGTCGGAGCTGGAACGGCATCTGAAGACCCCGCTTCTGTCGCGCGGCCATCGCA
>JAFECO010000574.1 GCA_018242085.1 Pseudomonadota bacterium | reverse complement strand
CAAGGGTTACCCCTTTTTTAAGCCCCCTTGCCCATACTTGCGACCCAAGAACGGGCTGGAAAATCCGGCCGGGACGGTGGTGTTGCTTCAACAGTCGCTTCAGAAAGGAACCGAGGTCCGCGCCGCGATCGGTGCGACCCACGACAATGCGCGCTTGCGGCTGGCGTCGCAGGCGGCGCGCGTGGTGGTGCTCGACTGGCAGGTGGTTGAGGAATCCATTCATTGGGACGGCGCCACCGACATTCTGCCTTTCCCGCTCAGCAATGGTCATCCGCAAGTCTTTCTCGACGCGGTGACGCGCGCGGGCCGCGATGCGCTGTCGGTTCTTTTGGACGACAAGTCTGCCTATTCCTCGCAATTCGAACTCAATCTGGAAGTGGCGTCGGCCTTGGGCGCGGTGGGCCTCACCTTCGCGGGCACCAGGGTGCCGGACAGCGAGGGACGCACCGAGCGGCTGATCGGCCTTTTGCGCGAGAGCACGGAAAAGCAGCGCGAAATGCAGCGGCTGACCTATCTGGCGACCCGCGACGAACTCACCGGCCATCTCAACCGCAATGCGCTGCGCACCGAGCTGCAGCTCGCGATCTCGCGGGCCAAGGAAGAAAACCGTCATTGCGCCTTCCTGGTCGCCTCGATCGACCGGCTGGCGATGATCAATGACGGTTACGGCTTCGATGCGGGCGAGGAAGTGATCGTGGGCGTGGGCGAGCGCCTGGCCAAATCCCTGCGCGCCAGCGACATTATCGGGCGCACCGCCGGCAACAAATTCGGCGTCATTTTGAAGAATTGCCGCGAGAATGAAATCGCGATCGTCGCCGCCCGCCTGAAACGGGCGGTGCGCGACCATGCCATCGACACAAGGTCGGGCAAGGTTTCCGCCACCACGTCAGTGGGCGCGGTGTGGCTGCCGCTGGCCGCCGCCACCAGCCAGGAAGCGATGCTGCGCGCCGAACAGGCGCTGGAGCGGGCCCGCATCAATGGCCGCGATGGCTTCGCCGTCTATGCGCAATCGCCGCAACGCGACACCGCGCGCCTGCGCCAGATGAGCATCGCCGACGATGTGGTCCAGGCATTGAAGGAAAATCGCCTCCGGCTCGCCTATCAGCCCATCATCAATGCCAGAAGCCGCAAGCCCGTCCATTATGAATGCCTGCTCAGGATGCTGAAGCCCGACGGGCAGGAAGTCTCCGCCGGACATTTCGTGCCCGCCGCCGAGCAGATGGGCATCGTGCATCTGGTGGACTGGTTCGCGCTGGAAACGGCGGTGGCGCAGATGGCGCGGCATGGCGAACTCAGCCTGGGCGTCAATGTCTCCGGCACCGC
>JAFECO010000573.1 GCA_018242085.1 Pseudomonadota bacterium | reverse complement strand
CTTCAACGCGTCCACCGCCTCGCTGAGGCTTTTGAGCAGAAGCTCGTTGCGCCCCTTGATCGGATCGGCGCCGAAGCGGCCGTCCGGCGCCTGCATCCAGGCGATGATGCGCGACATGGGCGGCATGCCGAAATAGGCACGCGCCTCTTCCGGCACCATGATCTCGCGCACATTCGCCAGCAGGCGGCGCTGGAACATTTCATAGATGCCGGCGGGCACCGAATCCTTGTCCAGCACATAATTCCAGTCGGTGAGCATGAAGGCGGCGGTGCGCACGGTCTGGTCTTCGATGGCAAGATCGCGCAAGAGCGGCGTCAGGTTGCGCGCCGGGATCGACAGGTCGTTGTTCTGCAGCTGGATCATGTCCGCGACATTGAACCGTCCGCCCGACCCCAGCACTTCCTGCACGCTTTGGGCGCGATAAGGATCGGTCCAGACATAATGCAGCGCCTCTTTATACGGCCAGCCGCGCGGGATCTGATATTCGTTGGAGGTGTTGTAGAAGCCCTTCTCCGGATTCTTCACATGCGGCAGCTGCTTGATCGGCAGGAAGCCGTTCCATTCATAGCGCCCGTCACCCGGCACCGGCACCAACCCGCTCCAATTGGGCCGGTTGGGCGCGATGCCCACCGCCTGATAGCCGATGTTTCCCGCCCGGTCGGCCCACACCATGTTTTCCGCTGGAATGCGGCTGAAGCTGCACGCCTCCACGAATTCTTCCCAGGTCGTGGACTGATCCATGCGCAAGCTGGCGAGATACGGCGCCGCGCCCGTCTCCAGCCAGGCCGCGCGCACGGCATAGGCCTTGTGATGAACCTTGTCCTCGAACACCACCGGGCCATGGCGGGTGAATTTCAATTCCACGCTTTGTGGGCTCGCGTCCTTCACGGGAATATTTTCCCGCTCCACCCGCATCGCTTCCCAGCCATCCTTGTATTTGTACTGGTTGGGATTGGCGGGATTGGTGTCATAGACATAAAGATCTTCGCCGTCGGTGCCGAAAATGGTGAGGCCCCAGGCGCCTTGTTGATTGTGCCCGATGGAGATGCCGGGCAGCGCCGGCTCCCCCGCCCCGATCACATTCCAGCCCGGCGCGTTCAGCTGCACCCAATAGCGCAAGGACGGCGCTTCCTGAATCCGGTGCGGATCGTTCATCAGAAGCGGATAGCCCGACATGGTGAGCTTGCCCGACACCACCCAATTGTTCGATCCGATATCCTGGCGCCGGGTGGACTGGTCGAGCGGCGAGGCCAGGTCGATCATCCGCTCCAGCCGGGTGACGGATTTGGGATTGCGGTATTCGGGCTTCAGCTCGTCGGCGGTGAA
>JAFECO010000572.1 GCA_018242085.1 Pseudomonadota bacterium | reverse complement strand
TGGCCAGCCAGAGCGGCAATGTCTGCGTGGTGGGCGACGACGACCAGTCGATCTATGCCTGGCGCGGCGCGGAAGTGGAAAACATCCTGCGCTTCGAGCATGACTTTCCCGGCGCCAAAGTGATCCGGCTGGAGCGCAATTACCGCTCCACCCCCGTGATCCTGGGCGCGGCGTCCGGCCTGATCGCCGCCAACAAGGGCCGGCTGGGCAAGACGCTTTGGACCGAAGGCGATCCGGGCGAGCAGATCCGGGTCCAGGGCGTATGGGACGCCGAGGAAGAAGCCCGCAATGTCGCCGCCGAAGCCGAAGACCTGCATCGCCAGGGCGCGCGATATGGCGACATGGCGATTTTGGTGCGCGCGTCCTTCCAGATGCGCGAATTCGAAGACCGCTTTATTTCACTGGGCCTGCCCTATCGCGTGATCGGCGGCCCGCGTTTCTATGAACGGGCCGAAATTCGCGACGCCATGGCCTATCTGCGCCTGATCGCGCAGGGCGACGACGATCTGGCCTTCGAGCGCATCGTCAACAAGCCCAAACGCGGCATCGGCGATGCCAGCGTGGCGACCCTGCATGCCTTCGCCCGTGCCCGGCAGATGCCTTTGCTGGCGGCGGCGCGCGAAATCGCGGAGACGGACGAATTGCCGCCCAAGGCGCGCAAGGCGCTGACCGAACTGGCCGCCAATTTCGCCCGCTGGACGGAGACGTCAAATGTTTTGCCGCACACGGAACTGGCGGAAATGGTGCTGGATGAATCCGGCTATACCGACATGCTGAAAGCCGACAAATCCGCGGAAGCGCCCGGCCGGCTGGACAATCTCAAGGAATTCGTCCGCTCGATGGAAGGTTTTGAATCCTTGGCGGGCTTTCTGGAGCATGTATCGCTGGTGATGGAAATCGCCCAGGACGAATCCGGCGACCGCATCAACCTGATGACCCTGCATGCCGCCAAGGGTCTGGAATTCGACACCGTCTTCCTGCCCGGCTGGGAGGAAGGCCTGTTTCCCAGCCAGCGCACCATGGATGAAAACGGCCTGGCGGGCCTGGAGGAAGAGCGCCGCCTCGCCTATGTCGGGCTGACACGGGCCAAGCAGCGGGCGCGCATTTCCTTCGCCGCCAATCGCCGGGTGCATGGCAGCTGGCAGAGCGCCCTGCCGTCGCGATTCTTAAGCGAAATTCCCGAAGCCCATGTCCAGACCATCGTGGACGAAGGCTTTTACGGCGGCGCCACGGGTTTCCGCGACAATGCGGGCGGCCCCGCTTTCACCAGCACTTATGAAAGCCCCGGCTGGAAACGGGCCCAGGCCAACCGCGCCGCCGCGCAAGGCCGCAC
>JAFECO010000571.1 GCA_018242085.1 Pseudomonadota bacterium | reverse complement strand
TGGACCAGGACCCTTATGCGGCAAAGCCCGAAGCCAATGCCGCCGCGCTGCTGAAAGAACGGGGCATCGATGTGTCGGCCCACCGCGCCACACAGATCACATCCAACGATGTGCGCCATTCCGACCTGATCCTCACCATGACGGCGGCGCACAAGGACAAGCTGATCGCGCTGTTCCCGGAGGCGAAAGACAAGACCTTCACCATCGCCGATTACGCGACGGGCAAGCCCGGCGATGTGGCCGACGCCTTCGGCAAGGACATGGATTTTTATCGCGGCATGGTCCGCCAGGTGGAAAGCTATCTGGGCCCAGCGCTGGCCAAGGCGGCGGCGCTGGAAAAGCACGGCCAGTAACGCGGGCGAGAGGACCCGATGCTCGAAGGCTCCTGCCATTGCGGCGCGGTGCGCTGGCGGTTCGATGGCGTTCCCGATTTCACCCTGGCCTGCAGCTGCACGGTTTGCCGCCGCTACGGCACCTTGTGGGCCTATGATTTCGAAGGCGAGCGCATCCATGTCTCCGGCCCAACCCATGCCTATTTGCGGGGCGAGCGCCGGTTGGGTTTTCACTTCTGCCCCGAATGCGGCTGCATCGCCTATTGGCGCGGGGTGAGCCCTCGCGAAGACGGCCGCCGCCGCATCGCCGTCAATCTGCGCCTGGCCGAACCGGATGCTGTGGCCCAGATTCCAGTCAAGCATTTCGACGGATTGAACTGGAACAGCGATCCGGTGATGGACGGCCGCACCGTCAAGGACATGTGGTTCTAGGATTGCCGATGCATCTCCGATCCGGTGTTTCCGCCGGCCGCTGCCGTGACAAGCACGCTAAACCCACTTGTTTCCTTCCCCGTCAACATCATCCGGGTTAACCACGAGGTGTATTTGAACCCGCACAGATTGCGATAACCCTTTCTATTACAAAAATTATTTCATAAATTGCCGCGGGGGCGCGGACAATCCATCCGCCGGACTGCGTATCAGCCGATTGTGATGCCTCGCTTTATGGGGTGGGAAATTTCCAATGAAAATTCAGACGATCGTGGCGATGGCCGCGATTGCAGTGTCTTTGTCTGCGTGCGCGACACCGCAGCAAATGCCGAAGGCGGTCGCCGCGCCACCTCCAACGCCAGCTGCGCAAGCCGCCATGGCTGCACCACCCGTGCAACCGACATTGAAGAGGAAGATCGCGATTGGCCGCTTTTCCAACAGCACCAATTATGGCCGTGCGCTCCTTTCGGATGGTCAGAAAGATCCCCTCGCTGAACAGGCATCAGACATGCTGATGGCTCGGTTGGTGGATACCGGCCAGTTCCTAATCTTGGAGCGCGGTGATATCG
>JAFECO010000570.1 GCA_018242085.1 Pseudomonadota bacterium | reverse complement strand
ATCAAATGGCTGGAAAGCGACCACGCTTTCTACATCACCATCAACGATGTGGAGAAAGACGGGCGCCGCCGCCCGTTCGAGATCTTCATCAATTCCAAGAATATGGAAGCCTATGCCTGGGCCCTGGCGCTTACCCGCATGATTTCGGCGGTGTTCCGGCGCGGCGGCGACGTGTCGTTCGTGGTCGACGAACTGAAAGCGATCTTCGATCCCCGCGGCGGCCAATGGATGAGCGGCCGCTATGTCCCCTCCCTCCTGGCGGCGATCGGCGAAGTGATCGAACGGCACATGATCGAGATCGGTTTTCTGGGCCTGCGCTCGGCCCAGATCGCCGCGGCGCCCGCCTCCTTTGCCGAAAAACTGCCCCGCGAAGGCGCGCCCGCCCATTTCTGCCCCCGCTGCGGCGAGGCCAGCTTCGTCAAGCTGGAAGGCTGCGACTCTTGCCTGTCTTGCGGCTACTCGAAATGTGGCTAGCTTCCTGACATGCGCTACTCTAGCCGCTTCTGGCTCTATGCACCGCTGGTGCTTTTCCTTGGCCTCGCCCTTTGGGTGATGGGCCATTGGTGGATTCTGGCCAAGGCGATGGACAGCAAGCTCACCGCCATGAACGGGCACCAGGCGATCCCCGGCGTCACCGTGTCATGGGCCAGCAAGACCATTTCCGGCTTTCCCTTCCGGGTCGATGTGGTCTTCACCGACCTTCTGGTGCGGGCCGAAGGACCGCGCGGGCCCATCACCTGGCACAGCGACCGTTTCGCGCTGCATGCTCTCACCTATGGCCGCGCCCAGGATATTTTCGAGGCGGCGGGCCCCCAGACCCTGGCCTGGACCGATGCCGACAATGCGCCACATCAACTCTCCTTCCTGCCCGCCACCTTGCACGCCAGCGCCATTTCCGGCGACCAGGGCCTGTCACGCTTCGATCTCGACATGATGGATGCGGGCGGCAAGGACACCAATGGCGCGGCTTTCACGGCGGCCCGCGTGCAATTTCACCTGCGCCACGATCCCAAGGCCGATGCGCTGGATATGATGCTGAGCGCGCTGGACGTGAAAAATCCGGCCACGCCCTTCGGCGACCATGTGAAGAAGCTGGAAATCTATGGCCGCGTCACCGAGGGCTCGTCCTTCGCCCGGCTTCTGGAAGGCCGGTCCGGCTGGATGGACGCGATGCGGGCTTGGAAGCACCGGAACGGAGAGATCGTCACCGACAAGGTGGGTATCGAATCCACCGCACTCACGGCTGAGAAGGCTGGTCCCGAATTGCAGCCCGGCCTGCGCGCGCTGCTGTTTCCGTTTTACTGATCGCCATCTTTTAATTGGTCGCGCCCGAAATTCGG
>JAFECO010000056.1 GCA_018242085.1 Pseudomonadota bacterium | reverse complement strand
CGCGGCCGCGTTACGACGCCGTGGGATGCGCGGTTTCGATCATGGAGGGGCGGGCGCTGAAGACATCGAACCAGGCGGACAATTTCAGCCGCGTGGCGCGCCAGCCGGTGCCGGGAAAGCGGAAATCCAGATAGCCGATGAAGGAAGCCGCCGCGATGTCGCCGATCAAGGGATCGCCGAACGGCGGCACGTCTTTTTCCAGCGCGTCCAGCGCGGCGTCGATCGCCTGTTGGAAACGCGCCTCCATGCCCGGCACGCGTTCGGCGTCGGGCTTGCGCCGCTCGGCCAGCAGGCGCCCCGCCGCCGACGCCGCGCCATCGGCCAGGCCCTGGCGCAGCAATGTGTGCCAGCGCGCGGGCCCAGGCGCGGGAAAGAGGCGCGGCGTGTCCGCCTGCGCATCCAGATATTCGCAGATCAGCGCGGACTCATAGAGCGCGCTGCCATCGGCCAGTTCCAGGGTCGGCACCTTGGCCAGGGGATTGAGGGCGCGCAGCCGGGGATCGGTCCAGGGATCGACCTTGAGAAGACCCATGCGGCTGGAAAGGCCCAGCTCATGGGCGGCGATGCGGACCTTGCGGGCGAAGGGCGAGGTGGGGGCGTACCAAAGCTTCATGATTCTGAGTGTGATGGCGGGCGCGCGTCGGTTCAACCCGGTGTGAAGCCGCATCCGGCACGCCGCTTGCCAAAGCGCGGGCGCGGGTCTTGACTGGACGCTCTTCAAGCCGGGAGCTTTTCGATGCGCCGTGCCGTGCTGCTGCTGATCGCGGCGAT
Source organism: Pseudomonadota bacterium (assembly GCA_018242085.1). Lineage (GTDB taxonomy): Bacteria > Pseudomonadota > Alphaproteobacteria > Micropepsales > Micropepsaceae > Rhizomicrobium. The sequence continues at coordinate 7,435 of JAFECO010000056.1, read as the reverse complement.
GATGCCGCTTCCGTCCCTGGCGCAATCCTCCGGCGTTTATGGCGCCATCGCTTCGACCAAATCGCATGTCCGGATGGGTTATGGCATCGCCAGCGGTTATGCCGGGGAGAGCGATGCCGTCGCCGCCGCCATCGCCGATTGCGAGGCGCGGGCGGGAATGAGAGGCGTTTGCGAAAAGCATGTCGCGTTCAAGGATCGCTGCGCGGCCCTGGCCGAAGGCGACGACCATACCGGCGCGGCGGAAATGGCCCCATCGCGCGAAGCGGCCGGGCGGCTGGCGGTGGCGATGTGCCAGGCGGGCGGCACCCATGCCTGCAAGATCGTCCAATCCTTTTGCGCGGGCTAAGATCGTGACCACGCTTTCGGGCCGCGCCTTGACCGCGCTTCTGATCGTCGATGTGCAGGCCGGCGTGGTGGCGGGCGCGCATGACCGCGATGCCGTGATCGCCAATATCGCGCGTCTGGTGGCGCGGGCGCGGGAGCAAGCCGTGCCCGTGATCTGGGTGCGCCACAACAGCCAGGAATTTGCGCCGGGCAGCGAAGGGTGGGCCATCGTGGCCGAGCTTGATCCGCGAAAAGGCGAGCCCATCATCGACAAGCACTATGGCGATGCCTTCGAAGACACGGCGCTGGAAAGCGTGCTGGCGGATCTGGGCGTCGGGCGGCTGGTGGTGGCGGGCGCGCAAAGCGACGCCTGCATCCGCTCCACCATCCATGGCGCGTTCGCGCGCGGTTATGACGTGACTTTGGCGGCCGACGCGCACACCACCGAGGACCTCAGCCAATGGGGCGCGCCGCCGCCGGATCAAGTCATCGCGCATACCAATCTTTATTGGGCATACCAGACCGCGCCGGGACGCACCGCCCAGGTGGCGAAAAGCGCGGAAGTGGAGTTCGGGCGCGGCCCTCATGGTTCGACGGGCTCACCATGAGGACTTGGAGAGAGACTCTGACGGGCGCCATTCAACGAAAACACCGGGGAGGTTGATCCCCGGTGTTTCCGTCTCATTATGGAAAGCAGTCGTCAGGCGGCGAGCGCCATCGGCTGTTTGCGGCCCTTCCGGCGCAGCATCAGGCCCAGGCCAAAAAAGCCCGTCATCAGCATCGCCCAGATGGCGGGTTCGGGAACCGCGGACGCCAACGGCACATCCACCCGGCCGGAGTCGGTGAAGCTCACGCCCGCATTGGCGCCATTGTTGGTCACGCCCGACACCGCGAAGCCGCCATTGACCGTCGTGCCGATACTGGACAGCGCGGTCAGGCCGGTGAAATCAAACCCCGGCGGGAACGGACCGCCGGTGGTGTGAAAATCGGCTCCCGTATAGGTAAAGACCAGATCGGGAAGCGTGGCGCTGTCGGTCAGGCTTCCGCCCAAACTCAGGCCCGCCGGCAAGGTGTTGGAGATCGAGGCGGTGATGTCCGGAATGGAAGAGGAAATGCTTCCCGGCACATACCCGGCAAAATCCACGATCACCAGCTGGTCGCCGGTGGCGAAGCCGATCTGGGGCGTGACATGCCCGGAATAGCTGTACTGAAAGTTGGAACCGGACGGGGTCGCGCTATCCAGCGATAGTTGAACCGCCGCTTGCGCGGTTCCCGTCATGGCCAGTGCCGCCACGGCACCGAGTATCAGCGGTTTCATCGCAACGTCCTCCTTTGATGCAACAGGGATTGAGGCAATGCCTCGCGTGGCAACAGATCGCGCGTCAAAACCGTTCCGGATGTTCCGATGAAATCGGCGCATGGGCGAGGGAACATCGAAGCTGTTGCATCGCTGCATGCGTGACGCCGTCACGCGTTGGAACTTCGACTCCGCGAATCTTTTGGAAAGCGTTTACGAAAGTGCTGTTTTGCCGTGGCGCGAAGCGGGCGGCGATTTTACGAATTTCCCCGGCACTTCAATTCGAGTAGATCAAGACCGTCATGCGCAGCCCGCGGAAAACCGTCGGAATTCCCTGGTTCGGTCCTGGCGATTATGACGCCTGCCGCAAGATGATGAACGACGGCGCGCATCTGCCGGAGCAGTATGGCGAATGGCTGGCCGAGGCGGAGGCGCTTTGCGCCGAAGCGCAAGCGGCGGGCCATCATGCGTTGAAAGTGAAGATCGAGCCCAGGGAGTTTTCTCTTTGGTGCCGCGCGCGCAATATCGCGCCCGACGCGAAGGCGCGCGTGCGCTTCGCCAATTTCGTCGCCTTTCGCGAAGCGGGCTATATCAGCGGCAATCCGGGACGGGTGCCAAGGGGCAGCCTGTCGCGCCAGAAATAGGCGCGGCCCTCACACGATCATGTCCAGCATCTTGCCGATGCGGGGATTGTCGATCCCCGCTTTGAGCAGCGCGGCTTTCTCCAGATGGCTGGCGGAGGCGCGCAGCTTCTCGGCCAGTTCCGGTTCGGCGGTGGCATTGGCCTGGCGCCTCAGATCGCCGGAATAGGCCATCATCGCCGGCACGCTGTTGATGGTGCTGCCCATGCTGGAATGTAGGCACCGCTCGCCGCCGGCCGCCAGCCGGAACCCCAAACGCGGCTAAAGAAGGCTTAACCCAATCGCAGATGCAAAAAGCCGGGAAATCGGGCATATTTCCAGGGAACCAAGGGAACTCTTGCGCGTTTGCTGAGGGTAATTGTGAGAGAATCCGGCATTTTATCGACGTTCGTTTCGGGGGCCCTTTTTCGACCGGTTCAATTCAATAGCCGGCCATGCCCGCGACGCGGACGCCGGCAGATGTCTCAACAAAGGAGCGTATAAATGCAGACAATGTCATGGACCAAGAAAGCCGCGATCGTGGCGGTGGGCGGCTTGCTGTTGGCGGGCTGCGCCAGCACAGACGATGTGAAGCGCGCCCAGGCCACGGCGGATCAGGCGCTGTCCGCGGCCCAATCGGCCGGCCAGCGCGCCGACGCGGCGATGTCCGCCGCCAACGCGGCTTCGGCCAAGGCCGACTCGGCGATGTCCGCCGCCAATGCCGCCGCCGCCAAGGCGGATGCGGCCAGCTCCAAGGTCGATGCGTTGAGCGACAAGGTGGACAAGATGTTCGCCAAGGGCCTGAGAAAGTAATAATCAGGACGGCATGAACGGTTCTTTCAGACAGGCAACGTCGCGCGGCGCCCGCCGCGCGGCGTTTGCCGTTTTGGCGTCTTGCTTGCTGACATCGTCATTGCTGGCGATCTCGTCACAGGCCGCGCGCGCGGAGACATTCGCGCTCGCCGCCGATACCGAGATCGTGGGCACGCCCGGCTTTTATGTCGCCAAGACCGATGACACGTTGCTGGATGTCGCCCGCGACAACGACCTGGGCTATGCCCAGCTGATGACGTCCAACCGCGACCTGGATCCTTGGCGTCCGGGCGATGGGCATGCGGTGTTCCTGCCCAATGTCTATTTGCTGCCGCCGGGACCGCGCAAAGGCATCGTGATCGATCTTCTGGGGCAGCGGCTTTATTATTTTCCGCCCGGCGGCAAGACGGTGGAATCCTATCCCATCGGGGCGGGCGCCGAAGCGGGCATGACCCCGCGCGGCACCACCAAGGTGGTGGGCAAGGTGGTCAAGCCCGCCTGGTATGTGCCCAAATCGATCCGCGAAGAGCAGCCCGACCTGCCCGCCATGGTGCCGCCCGGTCCCGACAATCCGCTTGGCGAATATGCCTTCCGGCTGGGCTGGCCGTCTTATCTCATTCACGGCACCAACAAGCCTTACGGCATCGGGCGCAATGTCAGTCACGGCTGCATCCATCTTTATCCCGAAGACATCGAAAAGCTGTTCCATGAAGTGCCCATCGGCACGCCGGTCAGGGTGACCGACGATCCCATGCGCCTGGCCTGGGTCGATGGCGAACTTTATCTGGCGCTGGCGCCCACCCATGCGCAGATCGAGGAGATCAGCCAGAACCAGCCCATGCGGCCTTCGGTGCCCAAGGATCTGCATGCGCGCGTGCTCGCCGCGGCGGGGGCGCAGGCGAATCGGATCGACTGGCATGCGGTGGACGAGATCGGCCGGAGGCGCCCCGGCATGCCCATCGCCATCACCTTGGCGCCGGAGGGGGCGGGCGAGGGCACGGGCGGCGTTGCGGAGCTGCCCCGGATCGACACGTCCGGCGCGGTGGCAAGCTCCATGTCCGGCGATGCGCCTGAGAATCCGCCGCAAGATGCGGCCGCGCCCAGCGCGAATGCCGCGCCATAAGCGCGATCCGGAAAAGTGGAAGCCGGTTGCCCACGCGGCCGCTAGGCAACTCCGCAAGATCGCGCGACAAATCAATAGGCTGGAGCCTGAGCGTGAACCAAATAAATGCGGTCAGGCTCCAGCGGTCTTGCGGGCCCTTCAGCAAAAATTATGATCCTGGGCGCAAGGATTGTTCCATGATCGACCGCCGCCAACTCTGTCTGGGGTTAAGCTCGGCCGCCGCGCTGGCGGGACCGGCGCGGGCGGCAAGCTGGGCGGACGGCGAGAACGCCTTGCACATCCTGGTGCACAAGGCGCGGCGCAAGCTGTTGCTGGTGCGGGCCGGGGTGACGCTTCACACATTTCCCATCGCGCTGGGCAACAATCCCAAGGGGACCAAGCGGCGGGCGGGCGACGGGCGCACGCCCGAAGGCCGCTATGCCATCGACGCCTTCAACCAATGGAGCCGCTATCATCGCGCGCTGCATATTTCCTATCCCAACGCCGACGACATCGCGCGGGCGCGCGCGGCAGGGCACGAGCCGGGCGGCAATATCGAAATTCACGGCATGCCCGCGGGCTATGAGGATGTCGATCCGCCCTTCTTTCCCACCGACTGGACCGATGGCTGCATCGGCGTGAGCAATCGCGCCATCGAAACCATCTGGAAGACGGTCAGCCTGGACACGCCGGTGGTGATTTTGGCGTAACCCACACTGTCATTCCCGGCGAGGCGCGGCCAGCGCCGAGGGAAGGGAATCCAGGCGGCTGTTGCACACACCTGGATTCCCTTCCCCTCGCTCCGCTCGGCCGGGAATGACACTGGATGAATTTCAGCCGCGCGCGGGAATCTGAAGGCCGCGCTGCACGGCGGGGCGGGCGAGGGCGCGATTGAGCCAGGCATCGACATGGGTGAAACGGTCATAGCCGACCAGGTCGCGGGCTTCATAGAAGGTGATCAGGTTGCGCACCCAGCCAACAGTGGCGATGTCGGCGATGGAATAATCGTCCATCAGCCAGTCGCGATCCTTCAGCCGCGCATCCAGCACGCCCAACAGGCGCGAGGCTTCGGTGACATAGCGTTGCAGGGGGCGCTTGTCTTCGAACTCGCGGCCCGCGAATTTGTGGAAGAAGCCCACCTGGCCGAACATGGGGCCGATGGAGGCCATCTGGAAGAACAGCCAGGCCAATGTCTCATAGCGCCGCGCGGGATCGCTCGACAGAAAACGCCCCGACTTGTCGGCGAGATAGACCAGGATGGCGCCGGATTCGAACAGGCCGATGGGTTTTCCATCCGGCCCGTTGGGATCGATGATCGCCGGAATCTTGGCGTTGGGATTGAGCGCGACGAATTCCGGCAGGTTGTTGTCGCCCTTCATGATGTCGATCAGATGGGCTTCGTAGGCAAAGCCGGTTTCCTCCAGCATGATCGAGACTTTCACGCCATTGGGAGTGGCAAGCGAATAAAGCTGGATCGCGTCCGGGCGGGCGGCGGGCCATCGGCGCGCGATGGGAAAGGAAGAAAGATCGGTCATGGGAGGTCCGGTTTGCGGGCGGCGGGCTTGCACTTAGGCATCCCGCCGCCGTCCGGCAAGGCCCGGCTTCGCGCGGCTGCCATGTCCGCATTCCGTCACATGAAACCGAAGCCCGGCACGCAGATCCTGCGCACCGGGCGTTTCGTCTGTCCGATCAGGCCTGGGTTCGCGTCAGGCCGCAATCATGGGAGCCGATCTGGCGCGCCGGCGCAGCAGGCCGCCCAAACCGGCAAAGCCCAGCAGCATCATCGCCCAGGTCGCGGGCTCCGGCACGGCGCCGATGCCCGGAACATTGACCTGTCCTTCGGTGAAGACCGGCGAGCCTTCCAGCTGCGGGAAATTCTTCACCGTCACCGAACTATAAGAGCCGCCTTGAACCGTGCCGATGGTCGAAAGCGCGCCGATGCCGGAAAAATCCGTCCAGCCCGGATAGGGGCCACCCGTGGTGTGAAAATCCGCGCCGGTATAGGTGAAGACCAGATCCGGAATCGCGGCACTGTCCAAGACGCCGGGCGCCAGCAAAAGACCCGCGGGCAAGCTGGCGCTGGTCGATGCGGAGACGTCCGCCAGCGTGGAAAAAACGCTTCCCGGCACATAGCCCGCGAAATCGACAATGACGAGCTGGTTCCCGGCCTTGACGCCCTCGGTTCCTTCCAGGCGACCGGTATAGTTGAATTTGAAGTCGGAGCCGTCCGCCGTCACCGATCCGAGAATTGGAATGATCGAGGCGTGCGCCGGTCCCGTCAAAGCCACTGCCGCGACGGCGGCAAGTACAAGCGGTTTCATGGATGTTCCCTTCCGGTGAGGCGTGTTTCTGTTTTCGTGGTGAAGCTCTCAACGGGCAGAAGAACGCGCCGTTCCGTTCCGCTTTCGCGGGCGGCGACTATTTTTCAATGGAACCGGCAGTTCCGGATTTTGCGAACGCCGCCGGTTATCTTTTGATGGAAAACATCGCGCGGAATCCCGTTTTGGCCCGAGATCCGCGATGCGCAGAACCGGCCGCGTGTTCCTCAGGCCGGTTTGAGGCGTGGCGCGCTCCGCCACAAGAGCAGGATGCCGACAAAGACGCAGCCGGTGATGAGGGTAGAGACGGAAAGGCCGATGTCGAAGATCTTGTTTTCGGCCAGCCAGTCGCCCATCGCGGTTCCGGCGGTGCGCGCGACCGATACGGTCAGCCAATAGCCGGGAATGGCCGCCACGATGCCTTGCCAGCGGCCGAGCAGAATGACCGCCAATATCAGGCCCAGCCCCAGCGAGGCGTTCGCTTCGGTATAATAATGCGAGCAGACATCGCCCAGCACGGTGCCGAAAACGCCGGCGAACAGCATGGCCACCCAATATTTGCCGTCGGTGTCCGGAAGCCCCTGGTTCGCTTCGACTTCGGCCTTCGATTCCGTCATCGCCATCCATGCCGCGAAACCGGCAATGGCCGCGCCCAACGCGATGGACAGCGGAATGGCGGGAATGTGCACCCGGAATGCCAGATAGTCCGCGATATTGGTCGCGCCGGTGCGAATGATGATGATGACGAGCCAGTAATAGAGTTCGTGGGCGCGCGTGTCCCGCCGCTCGGCCAGGAACACCAGGCCCGCCAGGGCCGCGAGGATGCCCACGCCCGCCACGATTCCCAGCCCGCTCTCATGCGCATAGAAATCGCCCAGATTGGTGCCGAAGATGCTGGCCATGGTGATGGACGCCCAATAGCGGGCATCGACCCTGGGCATATGAATATGTTTCATTCGCC
>JAFECO010000569.1 GCA_018242085.1 Pseudomonadota bacterium | reverse complement strand
GCGGTCTGCGCGCCGCTGGCCGCCATCGCCAGCCGCGCCTGCTGCTGAGCATGAGCGGCGATAGAACAGCCGCCCTTCACGGATAGGCGAGACAGGCGGCGGTCAGCCCCAGCACCACCATCCAGGGCGGCGCTTTGGCCCCCACAAGAAGCAGAAAGCCGGATGCGGCCAGGGCCACGTCCCGCCAATCGCCCACCGCGCTTTTCCACAAAGGATCGTACAGCGCCGCCGCCAAGATCCCCACCACCGCCGCATTGACGCCCGCCAGCGCGGCGCGTGGCAGCGGGCGCGCGCGCAAGCCGTGCCAGAACGGCAAGCTCCCCATCACCAACAAAATCCCCGGCAGGAAGATGCCAATGAGCGCCACCAACGCGCCCGCTCCGCCATTGAGTTCGCCTTTCAGCATCGCGCCCAGATAGGCCGCGACCGTGAACAAGGGACCGGGCACCGCCTGCGCCGCGCCATACCCGGCGAGAAAATCGCTCTCAGAAATCCAGCCGGGCGCGACCACCGCTTCGCGCAAAAGCGGCAGCACCACATGGCCGCCGCCGAACACCAAGGCGCCGCTGCGATAGAAGGCCGAGAACACGGCCAGCGCCCGGTCCCCCGTCAGCGCCGCCAGCCAGGGCAAAAGCAGCAACAGCAAAAAGAAGATCGCCAGACAAACAAGCCCGGTCTTGCGCGGCGGCGCCATCGCATCTTCCGGCGGATGGGAAAAAGCGAGGCCCCGGCAAAACGCCAGCCCCGCCAGCGCGCCCAATGCGATCGCGCCGATCTGGCCGAAACTGCCCGCCAGCATGCTGACCATGATCGCCGCGATCGCCGCGATGACGAGCCGCTTGAAATCGGGCGTGAGGCTCCCCGCCATGCCCCACACCGCCTGCGCCACCACGGCCACCGCCACCAGCTTCAAGCCATGCAGAACCGCCAGCGCGGCGGGGCCTTGAACCTTTGCCTGCAACACCGCGAACAGAAACAGCAGCAGCGCCGATGGCAAGGTGAAGCCCGCCCAGGCGGCGAGGCCCCCGCGCCATCCGCCCCGCGAAGCGCCCAGCGCGAAACCCACCTGGCTGCTGGCGGGGCCGGGCAGGAATTGGCAAAGGCCCACCAGGTCCGCATAGGCCGCTTCGTCCAGCCACGCCAATTTCGTCACGAACAGGCGGCGGAAATAGCCCAGATGGGCGATGGGACCGCCGAAGCTGGTCAGGCCCAGCCGCAGGAAGATGCGGAATATCTCGAAGGCGCCCAGGCGCGGCATGACGGAATCGGAATGAAGAGGCCGGCCTATATAGCCCGGCACCATCGCCCGGTCTTCTAGGGGATCCAGCTTGGCGGCAAGGG
>JAFECO010000568.1 GCA_018242085.1 Pseudomonadota bacterium | reverse complement strand
GTCTTGGTTCGGTCCACCTGCGGATTGACCTGGATATGGGTCATGGTGAGGTCCTGTTCCCGCATATCTTCATAATGGCGGCGAACATTCTTGCCGAACGCCCTGTCCTTGGTATCGAAAATTTCCGATGCCGATGCGATGGCCGCCAGGCCCGCATTCATGAAATCCGGCGTCCGGCCGAACAGCCCGCTGCACTTCTCGGCGACGATACCGAAGGCGCGGCCACGGCGCTCCAAATCTTCCCGCGACTTGGGCTCCATGAATGACAGCGCGACGGGATTGCCGGTCTTTGGCGACTTGTAGGTAAGGTCCGCGGCGAAGCGATCATCGTGCTGCATGTCGTACAATTCGGCAACCGTCTGCGCGGCGCCCGCGAGGCGAGGATCGCGGGTCACGTCCCGCACCCGCTCGCCGTCGATATAAACCTCTCTCCCATCGCGAAGAGAGTCGAGATATTGCTTACCTGTCCGGACCATCGAGATGCCCTCCAAGGGGATAGATCAAATCAGACTGACGCCGTGAAACCTTTTGTCGTTTGCTTCCGCCGAATTCCCAGTTGCGCCTTCAGGAACGAACCAGCCGGTTGCGCAAGATGCCGATGCGCTCGATCTCCAGCTCGACGACATCGCCCTCGTTCAGAAATGTGAGCGATTCATAACCGCAGCCATTTCCCACCGTGCCCAACCCGACGACATCGCCGGGATAAAGGGTTTCGGATTGCGAGATATGGACGAGCGTGTCGGCAATCGAATGCTGCATGCCTCCCGAAGTGGTGCGCACGCGTTCCTGCCCATTGACGCGCGCCACCATGGTGAGAGCGGTCGGGTCCCCTATCTCGTCTGGGGTCACGATCACGGGGCCCAGGGCGTTGCCGGTATCGAAATCCTTGCCCTTCGCCGGTCCGAGCCGGAACTGCGTCTCCCGTGACTGCATATCGCGCGCGCTGAAGTCATTGAAGATGGTATAGCCGAAGATCGCCTTCGGGGCGTTTTCGGGGGTCAGATCCTTTGCCGGACCACCCACCACCACCGCCAGCTCAAGCTCGTAATCCATCAGCCTGGCGAATTTCGGCCAGATGACATCATCGTCCGGTCCAATCACCGACCGGGGATTGCCTTTGAAATAGAGCGGTTGCTCGTACCAGATCTTCGGAATGACATGCGCGCCGCTTTCGCGGAATTTTGCCAGCGTCGCATCGGGGTCGGGCGTGGCGCGCGCCCGCACTTTCAGGGACGCCGCAATCGCCTGTTCGACATGGAGCTCATAATTGGCGAAATCGCGGATCGAATTGGGGCGTGGCAGGGGCGCCTTCAGGCGCACATCCGCCTGCTCAACAAGACAATCGC
>JAFECO010000567.1 GCA_018242085.1 Pseudomonadota bacterium | reverse complement strand
GGTGGCATTCCTGGATGACGAAGCCCAGGCCATGGCCGATCTGCGGGGGGCCAAACGCGCGGCGGCGCTCGCCATCGCGCTGGCGGATATCGGCGGGCTTTGGCCGTTGGAAGAAGTCACCGGCGCGCTCACCCGCTTCGCCGATGCCTGTGTGCAGGGCGCGTTGCGCTTTCTGCTGCGCAAGGCGGCCGCGTTGCACAACATGACGGAAAAAGATGGCGCGGCGCTGGAAGCCGCGACCGGGCTCACGGTGCTGGCGATGGGCAAGTATGGCGCCCATGAGCTCAACTATTCCAGCGACATCGACCTGGTGGTGTTTTACGACGCCGAACGCTTTCCCTTCGCCAAGCGGGGCGACGTGCGGAGCGCCGCTGTCGATATCGTGCGCGGGCTGGTCAAGCTGATCGCCGAGATCACGTCGGACGGTTATGTCTTTCGCACCGATCTCAGGCTGCGTCCCGACGCGGGCGCGACCCAGGTGGCGATCTCGCTGGACGCGGCGGAAGCCTATTACGAAAATCTGGGACAGAATTGGGAGCGGGCCGCCATGATCAAGGCGCGGCCTTGCGCCGGAGATCCGCAAACCGGCGCGGCGTTCCGGGAGATGATCGCGCCTTTCATCTGGCGGCGGAATCTGGACTTCGCCGCCATCGAAGATATTCAATCGATCAAGCGCCAGATTCACGCCCATGCCGGGCACAGCGAAGTCGCGGTGGCCGGCCACAACATCAAGCTGGGCCGGGGCGGCATCCGCGAGATCGAATTCTTCGCCCAGACCCAGCAGCTGATATTGGGCGGCCGCAATCCCGGCTTGCGCGCGCCGTCCACCCTGGCGTCGCTGACCGCCTTGGCGGCGAACGGCACCATCGCGCCGGAAACGGCGGCGGATTTGGCCCGCGCCTATCGCTATCTGCGCATGCTGGAACATCGCCTGCAGATGATCGAAGACGAACAGACCCATACCGTGCCCAAGAGCGAGGAGGGCGTGGCCCATGTTGCCTGCTTCATGGGCCATGCGGACGCCGAGGATTTCCGCGCCGCCCTGACGCGGACCCTGGAAACGGTGCAGGGCCATTATGCGCGGCTGTTCCAGCGCGAAGCCGATCTGGCGGACAGCCATGGCAGCCTGGTGTTCACGGGCGTGGAAGACGATCCGGAAACCTTGGAGACGCTGCGCGCCATGGGCTTCGGCGCGCCGTCGCAAGTGGCGGGCACCATCCGCGGCTGGCATCATGGCCGCATTCGCGCCATGCGGTCGGCGCGGGCGCGCGAGCTTTTGACCAAGCTGACGCCGGCGATCCTCAAAGCATTGGCGAGCACCGCCGACCCCGACTCGGCTTTCATTCA
>JAFECO010000566.1 GCA_018242085.1 Pseudomonadota bacterium | reverse complement strand
TGCTCCAGGGCGAATTCGCCTTTCAGGGCGGCGTGCAGCACCTGGTCGGTATAGACCATCCAGCAGCTGCCCGGCGGGAAGTCCAACGATGTGTGCGGCGCGGTCTTTTGATAATTCGCGTCCAGCTTGGCGCCGTCATGCAGGGACAGCATCATCTCGTCATAGGCCGAGCGGCGGCCCCGCGTCACCCCCAGCGTGTCATAGAGCCAGCTCTTGCCGGGAAAATGCGGCTTGATCCGGGGCGCGAATTTGGCGGCGAAATCCGCGAAAGGCTCGCCCACTTCCCAATGCCGCGCGCCGCCGCCCTTGGCATCGCCCGGCGCGACATTGGCGAAGAAGCGCAGGATGCGCCGCCCGTTCTTCATCGGCCGCGACGGAAAGGCATCGACATGCAAGAGCCGGTCGTCGCTGATCACCGAATAGGCCCGGCCTTCGACTTCGACCGGACGGTATGACGTGCGCGCCCGCTCGATGCCGGAATAGTTGGGGAGCAGGTCCTTGACGAAACGCGTGGCGCCCGCGCCGAAACGTTCGATCATGGCGGCGAGGCGCTGTGCCCGCTCGCCCGTGGCGGACGTGCCCTGCAATTTCCCGGATGTGTGATCCAGGCTGATATTCTTGGCCTTGCCGTCGGTGAGGCGGCCGTCGAGGAATTCCGTCTCGCTGTTGGAAAGCTTGAACGGCATCCTGGGGAAATAGAGCAGGCGGCCATGTTCCAGCGCATGTTGGGCGCGCGCACGGATTTGCGGATCGAACGGGCCGTCCCAGTCCCGGAAATCGAATTCCTCGCGGATCATCCTGCAAACGACTCCGTCATGGCGCCATAGACCAGGGCGCGCAGATCGCGGCGCAGTTTAATCCGGTCCGGCGCGAACAGCACCTGCGTCATGAACACCACCGCCAGCTCTTCCTTGGGATCGTTGAAGAAATAGGTGCCCGCGGCCCCGCCCCAGGAATATTCGCCCTTGGTGCCGGGAAGGCCGGTGGCCACCACATTTTCCGTCACGCCCACGCCCAACCCGTAGCCGACACCGGCATAGCCGCTTTCATTGAACGCCGTGGTGAGGGGCATCATCTCCGTCATGGTGCGCCCGCCCGGCAGATGGTTCATGGTCATCAAGGCCACGGTCTTGGGGCTGAGAAGCCGCGCCCCATCCAGTTCGCCGCCATTCAGCAGCATGCGGCAGAAGCGCAAATAATCCTTTGCCGTGCCCGCAAGGCCGCCGCCGCCCGATTCCAGCAAGGGCGGTTGGGCGTAAGTGGAATGCTGGCCGTCGTCGAACACCAGAAGCTTGCCGTCCTTCACATAATAGCAGGTGGAAAGCCGGTCGCGCTTGGCGGCGGGGAC
>JAFECO010000565.1 GCA_018242085.1 Pseudomonadota bacterium | reverse complement strand
TCAGCGGCTCCAGCCGGACATAGCGGCCTTCCAGCACAATCCGCGCGGGGCGGGAACGTGGCTGCCAGTTCTTCAGATCGTCCTGCATATGCGCTCCCAACCTTTCCGGCCTCCATACCCCCTATGCGCAAACATCCGCAACGCCGCCGCTGAATTCCGCGTCGGGGCTTGGTGCAATTCAGCCGGCGCGGGATTAGCTTAAGCCCGGTTTCCGGGGGGAAGCGGACATGGGCACGGATACATTCGAAGACCCGACACGCCGGGCGGTGATGGCGGGCGGTACCGCCGCCATGCTGGCGGCGACAGCCGGTGAGGCGATGGCGCAACCAAACGAGATCAATCGCATGGGCGGCATGGCGCTGGCGGCAGCGATCCGTGGGAAAAAAATCTCCGCGCGCGAGGCGATGGCCGCCTGCCTGGACCGGATCGCGGCGGTGAACCCCGCCGTCAATGCCGTGGTCTCCATGCCGCCGCGCGACGCCTTGATGGCCGAAGCTGCCGCCGCCGATGACGCACAGGCGCGCGGCGCGGCGCTGGGGCCGTTGCACGGTCTTCCCCATGCGGTGAAGGACCTGCAACCAGTAAAGGGCATGCGCTTTACCGCTGGCTCGCCGATCTACAAGGACCGCATCGCGGCGGCCGACAGTTTGATGGTGGAGCGCCTGCGCAAGGCCGGCGTCATCTTTGTGGGCAAGACCAACACGCCGGAATTCGGCTTCGGCTCGCACACTTTCAATCCCGTGTTCGGCGCCACCCACAATCCTTATGACCATGGCCGTTCGGCCGGCGGATCGAGCGGCGGCGCGGCGGCGGCGCTGGCATCGCGCATGCTGCCTTTGGCGGACGGCAGCGATTATGGCGGCAGCCTGCGCAATCCCGCAGGTTGGAACAATGTATTCGGCTTCCGCACTAGCTTCGGTGTGGTGCCGACGGCAGGACCCGATGTCTGGCTGGCCGGCATGGGCGTGCAAGGGCCGATGGCGCGCGCGGTGGAGGATCTGGCGCTGCTGCTGTCGGTGCAGGCAGGCTACGATTCCCGCAGCCCGCTTTCGCTGCCCGGCGATGGCGCCAAGTACCGGCAAAATCTCGATGCACCGGTGAAAGGCCGCCGGATCGGCTGGCTGGGTGATTTCGGGGGCGATGTCCCGCATGAGCCGGAAGTGCTGGAGGTATGCCGCATGGCGCTGAAAAGCTTTGAAGCTTTGGGCTGCACGGTCGAAGAGGCGAAGATCGACGCACCCGTCGAACCGGCCTGGCAGACGATCATCAAGCTTCGCGCCTGGCAGCAGAGCGAGCAGATCCTGGCCAATTATCGCAACCCGGCCGAGCGCGCATTGCTCAAGCCTGAA
>JAFECO010000564.1 GCA_018242085.1 Pseudomonadota bacterium | reverse complement strand
TGGTCCTGGGCGGGCAGGATGCGCACGCCGCCTTTCTTGCGTTCGGTGGTGAGGGCGGCGAATTGCTCCGCCACTTTGGCGCTCACCTGGAACAGGGTTTCGGTGTCGAAGACGCGGATCGCGCCCACATCCTTCTTGGTGATCTCGCCCTGGCGGCAGATTTCCGGCAACAGCCATTTGGGATCGGCCTTGCGCTCGCGGCCCACATTGAGCCGGAACCAGACGCCGTCGGTCATGGTGCTGGGCGCGGGCCCGCGTTCGCGGGGCGGGTTGCTCCGGCGTTCCTGGTCGCGGGACTGATCGCGGGATTGGCGGTCACGCGGCGCGTGCTCGCGGTCCTGCCTGCGGGGCCGCTCGTCATGCCGTTCGTTCCGGGGGCGCTGATCGAAAACCGGCTCGTCCTCGATTTCTTCCGGCGCGGGCAGCTTGGCGCGGCACATTTTCACAAAGGCGGCGGCGATGTTGCGCGCGTCATGTTGGGTCAAGAGCGCATCGGCGATGGCAAGATCGTCCTCGCTGCCGGGTTCGGTGAGGAGCGCGCTCTGCAGCAGCCGTTCCTGGTCCAGCTTGCGGATTTCCTCGGCCGAAGGCGCGTTGCCCCAGGCTGCCTGGATCTTGGCGCGGCCCAGCATCTCTTCCGCCCGGCGGCGGCGGTTGGGCGGCACCAGCAGAATGCTGATGCCCTTGCGCCCCGCGCGGCCGGTGCGGCCGCTGCGGTGCTGCAACACTTCCGCGTCGTTGGGCAGTTCCGCATGGATCACCAGATCCAGGTTGGGCAGATCGATGCCCCGCGCCGCCACATCGGTGGCGACGCAGACCCGCGCGCGGCCGTCGCGCAGCGCCTGCAGGGCATGATTGCGCTCGCTCTGGCTGAGTTCGCCGGACAGCGCCACGGCGGCAAAGCCCCGCTCCAGCAGCATCGCTTCCATATGGCGCACGGCATGGCGGGTGTTGCAGAACACCAGCGCCCCCGGCGCATCCAGGAAGCGCAAGAGATTGATCACCGCCCGCTCGATCTTGTGCGGAGCGATTCGGATGGCGCGGTACTCGATATCGGCATGGCCGCGCGCTTCGCCCGCGGTGGCGATGCGCAGCGCGTCCTTCTGGTAATGCGATGCCAGATTGACGATGGCCTTGGGCAAGGTGGCGGAGAACAGCAAGGTGCGCCGTTCGGGCGGGGTGGTCTCCAGAATGAATTCCAGATCCTCGCGGAAACCCATGTCCAGCATCTCGTCGGCTTCGTCCAGCACGGCGGCTTTGAGCGAGGAGACTTTCAGGGCCCGGCGTTCCAGATGATCGCGCAGCCGTCCCGGCGTGCCGACCACGATATGGGCGCCCGCCGCCAAGGC
>JAFECO010000563.1 GCA_018242085.1 Pseudomonadota bacterium | reverse complement strand
CAGCCTGGCGCTGGAGTTGCACGAACCCGATCCGCCGGTGCGCGAATTGCTGGCGATCAATTTCGACGGCTGGGTCGATGCGGTGAAAGGCTGCCTGGACGCGGCACAGGATCGCCTGCCGCCCGGCACCGACACCCGCGCCTTGGGGCAATTCATCCTGACGGTGATGGAGGGCGGGGTGATGCAATCGCGCACCCATCGCAGCCTGGAAGCCTTCGACGCTTCGGTGGCGGGGCTGCGCGATTATCTGAACCGGCTTCAAGCGGATGCGACTTCAACCAGCAAACCATAGGGGGCAAACATGCATACTCTGATGATGACGGCGGCACTCGGCATGATGGCGATGTCGGGCCCAAGCCAGCTTCCGGCAGGCGTCAAGGACACGTCCTTCACCGAACCCAATGGCGACCGGGTGCTGCAGCAATCCATCGATATCGCGGGGGCGCCGTCCTGCATCTGGTATGCGCTGGCGGAAGAAGAGGGGATCAAGGCGTCCGGCCTGCCGCTGGCGCATGTGGAGATGAAGAATGGCGGGGTGATCGAGGAAGGCTTTTCGCCCACCGCCAAGCTGGGCGGCAACGAAACCATCCGCCACCGCATCATCGCCTATTTGCCCGAACGGCTTTTGGTCCTGCGCAATGAAGCGACGCCGCCCGGACCGCCCCATGCCGAGCTTTACCGCAATGTGGTCCAGGTGATCTCGATCGAACCGCGCGAAAAGGGCCTCACCCGCTTCACCATTTCGCATACCGGCTATGGCGCGGGGGCGGATTACGACCAGCTCTATGATTTTTTCCGCAAAGGCAATCCCGGTTATCTGACGGCAACCAAAACGCTGTGCGAGAAAAAGAATCCGCCGCCGTCAAATCGTTAGACGAAATTGCGCAGCGCGTCCCGCATTTGGCCGTGCTGCGCAATAGCCGACACTGCTTTGTGGAGATGAGAAATTACAATTGAATGATTTGTCAGCCCCGTTGCTGACGGACGCGTCATGACCTAAGCAGCGTGCCCATGTCGCTGTCGCGTTTCTTCATCGACCGGCCGGTTTTTGCCTGGGTTATCGCCATCGTTATCATGTTGGCGGGAGCAATTTCCGTCTTCCGCCTGCCGGTGGCGCAATACCCCACCATCGCGCCACCCGCGGTGCAGGTGAACGCCAACTATCCCGGCGCTGACGCTGTCACCATGCAGAATTCCGTCACCCAGGTGATCGAGCAGCAGCTCACCGGGCTGGACCATCTGCTTTATTTCTCATCGACCTCCAATGCCGATGGCACGGTGGCGATCACCGCCACTTTCGCGCCGGGCACCGATCCGGACATCGCCCAGGTGCAGGTCCAGAACAAAGT
>JAFECO010000562.1 GCA_018242085.1 Pseudomonadota bacterium | reverse complement strand
GCCGTCGGCTTTTTCCACCGCCGCGCCATAGCCGAAGCTGAGGCCCATGCAGCCCAGCCCGATGGCCGAGACGGTGAGGTTTCCCAATCTGCGTGTCTGCATGGCGCGGTTCCTTATTGTGCCGGCACAAGATAGGGCCTCGCCCGTCCAGCGATAAGACGCTAAAATCGGCATGGACTTATATCGGATATTCATCAATGCGGCGGGACGAACTGGCCGATCTTCTGGCATTCGCCGCGGTGGCGGAGGAACGCAGCTTCACCCGCGCCGCCGCCCGGCTTTCCACCTCGCAATCGGCGCTCAGCCATACCATCAAGCGGCTGGAGGCGCGGCTGGGCTTGCGGCTTCTCACCCGCACCACCCGCTCGGTCGCCGCCACCGAGGCGGGCGAACGGCTGATGGAAACCTTGCGCCCCGCCTTCGACGATATCGACACGCGGCTGTCGGCGCTGACGGCGCTGCGCGAAAAACCCGCCGGCACCCTTCGCATCACCACCGGCGAACATGCGGCGGCCTCGATCCTGTTGCCCGCGCTGACCCGGCTCCTGCCCCGCTATCCCGAAATCGCCGTCGAACTGAACATCGATTACGGCCTCACCGATATCGTGAAGGAACGCTTCGATGCGGGCGTGCGGCTGGGCGAGCAGATCGCCAAGGACATGATCGCGGTGCCCATCGGCCCGCCCATGTTCATGGCGGTGGTGGGCGCGCCCTCCTATCTGGCGCGGCATGGCGTGCCCAAATCGCCCCGCGACCTTGCCCGCCACAGCTGCATCAATCTGCGCCTGCCCACGCGGGGCGGGCTTTATGCCTGGGAATTCGAGAAAGGCGCGCGCAAGCTGAATGTGCGGGTGGAAGGCCAGCTGGTGCTCAACACCTCAAGTCTCATTGCAAAGGCGGCGCTGGCGGGCATGGGCCTGGCGTCCTTGCCCTCGCACATCGTGGAGAACGACATCGCCAAGGGCCGGCTGAAGCAGGTCCTGGCCGATTGGTGCCCGCCCTTTCCCGGCTATCACTTATATTATCCGGGCCGCCGCCAGCGCTCGCCCGCGCTGAGCCTTCTGGTCGAAGCGCTGCGCCTGCCGGGACGCTAATATCCCACGGCCGACCCTGAGGTGGCGCGGCGGTCGTTGGCGCCATAAACCACCCGCTTGCCGTTCCTGGTGCCCACCAGAATCGCTTCGTCGAAGCCGAACAGGACATTGTCCTCTTCCGAGATCTTGTAACCGGCGGCTTCCAGTTCCTTCTTCACCTCCGGCTTGATCGCGCCCGGCTCGGCGGTGATCACATCGGGCAGCCATTGATGATGCAGGCGCGGCATGTCCACCGCCGCTTTCACATTCATCTTGTG
>JAFECO010000561.1 GCA_018242085.1 Pseudomonadota bacterium | reverse complement strand
TGGAGAAGGCAGTCGAGGGGCAGGGCATTTAATTTCCCCCTCCGGCCTTCGCACCTAATCGGTGCTACGGCCACCTCCCCCGCTAGCGCGCTTCGCGCGCGCAGGGGAGGCGGGTCATGACCAAGGCGCGAGACTATTTGGCGCCTAACCTCGCAACGCGAAGCATGTTCGTCGTGCCGGTAACGCCGAGCGGCACGCCTCCGGTGATCACCACCCGTTCGCCCGATTGCGCGAAGCCTTCGCGCTCGGCGAAAGCGGTGGCCTGATCGACCATCTCGTCCAGGTTGGAGACTTCGTCCGAGGTCAAGCAGTGCAGGCCCCAGACCAGCGCCAGGCGCCGTGCCGTGTCGATGCTGGGGGTGATGGCGAGGATGGGCGCGTGGGCCCGTTCGCGCGCGGCCCTGAGCGCGGTCGATCCGGACTTGGTCCAGCAGATGATCGCCTTGGCGTTGATGGTCTGGGTCACTTCATGCACCGCCGCCATGATCGCGTCGGCCGTGGTGGCTTCCGGCGGATTGCGCTGGGCATCGATCATGCTCTGATAAAGGACATCGGATTCCACTTTGCGAGCGATGCGGTCCATCACCGTCACCGATTCCACCGGATGGGCGCCCGCCGCGGATTCCGCCGACAGCATCACCGCATCGGCGCCGTCATAGACGGCGGTGGCGACATCGGACACTTCGGCCCGTGTGGGGGTCGATGACTGGATCATGGATTCCAGCATCTGGGTCGCCACCACCACCGGCTTGCCCGCCTTGCGCGCGGCGCGGGTGATCTGCTTCTGCACCCCAGGCACCGATTCCAGCGGCAATTCCACGCCCAGATCGCCTCGCGCCACCATCAGCGCGTCCGACAATTCCAGAATGCGGTCCAGAGAGGTGAGTGCCTTGGGTTTTTCGATCTTGGCCAAAACGCCGGCGCGGCCCGCCACGATCTTCTTCACTTCCGCGATATCCTCCGGCCGCTGGACGAAGGAGAGCGCCACCCAATCCACGCCCAACGCCATCGCCGCATCCAGGTCCTTGCGGTCCTTGGGCGTGATCGCCGACATGGGCAGCAACGTGTCGGGCATGTTGACGCCTTTGCGGTCCTTGATCTCGCCGCCCACCACCACTTCGGCATCGGCATAGGTGTCGGCGCGCTTCAAAAGGCGCAGGCGCACCTTGCCGTCGTCGATCAGAAGCGCGTGCTTCTGCTTGATCGCCTGGAAGATTTCCGGATGGGGAATGGGAATCTCGTTCGGCGTTTGACTGGTTTCGCCCAGCACCAGCCTTATCCGTTCGCCTTCCTTGAGCTCGCGCGGACCGCCGGTCAGCGTTCCCAGCCGGATCTTGGGGCCTTGCAGGTCG
>JAFECO010000560.1 GCA_018242085.1 Pseudomonadota bacterium | reverse complement strand
ATCGGCGCCAAGCAGATCACCGGCTGGCTGTCCGATGAGCCGATGATCTATGACAAGCTGACGCCGCCGGAATATCTGGAATTCGTGGCCGGGCTGTGGAGCGTGCCGGGCGATGTCGCGGGGTCGCGTTCGCGCGAGCTGCTGCGCTGGCTGGGCCTTGAGCCGCATGCCCGCGAACGCTGCGAAGGGTTTTCGCGGGGCATGCGCCAGAAAGTGGCATTGGCGGGCGCGCTGGTGCACGAACCGCGCCTGATCATCCTGGACGAACCTTTGACAGGCCTGGATGCGGGCGCCGCGCGCCTGGTCAAGGACGTGTTGCAGGAAAAAGTCCGCGGCGGCAGCACCGTGTTGATGACCACTCACATATTGGAGATCGCCGAGCGCATGGCGGACCGCATCGGCGTGATCGCGCAAGGAAGGTTGATCGCCGAAGGCACCTTGGCGGAGCTGCGCGCCCGCACAGGCCGGGAAGGCGCCACCCTGGAAGACATGTTCCTGTCTTTGGTGGACGAGGACCGCGCGGCGGAATGAACGCGATCGCTTCCCTCGCCTGGTTCGCCCGGCACGAAAGGCGGCTGGCCTGGCGCGATGCCTTGTCGATGATGACGGCGGGACGGCCGGATCGCGAGCGGCGGGCCTGGATCTGGCTTTTTGCTTTCGCCATCGCGCTGCATATGATCGCCTATCTTCTGATCCGCAGTTTCGTGGCAGGGGAAATGCTGCCCGACCTGCCCACATTGATCGCGGTCACCGCCAGCATTCTTCTCTCCGGTTCGGCGATGCTGTCCCAGGCGATGGAGAGCGTCACCCGCACTTTCTATTCGCGCTCCGACCTGGAATTGATCCTCAGCGCGCCGGTCAAGGCGGAGCGGCTGTTCGCCGTGCGCATCGGCGCCATGGCGCTGTCGGCGGCGCTGATGTCGATCCTGTTGATGGGCCCTTTCATCAATGTGCTGATCTGGCGGGACGGCTGGCGCTGGCTCAGCGCCTATGGCGTGTTGATCGCGGTGTCGCTGGTCACCACGTCGCTGGCGGTGGCGATCACCATCAAGCTGTTTCAATGGATCGGGCCCCGCCGCACCAGGCTGGCCGCCCAGATCACGGCCGCCATCGTGGGCGGCGTGTTCGTGATCGGCCTTCAGACCGCGGCGATGTTTTCCAGCGGCACGCTTTCGCGCCTGTCGGTGCTGCAATCTGAAGCCGTGCTGGCCCATGCGCCGGGGCTGGACAGTCCCGTCTGGTGGCCGGCGGCGGCAGCGCTGGGCAATGGCTGGGACCTTCTTTGGGTGCTGGCGGCGAGCTTTTTGATCTTTCTTGCCGTCACCGCCCGCTATGCGCCGCGCTTTGCCGGCTAT
>JAFECO010000055.1 GCA_018242085.1 Pseudomonadota bacterium | reverse complement strand
GAGGAATTCGAGATCATCGCCATTTACTCCTTCCGCGACGGGCTGATCGCCCGCGTCGATTTCGCGAAATAGGCTTATCCGATGCTGCGTCGCCTCGCTCCGCCCGATATGCAACCCGCAAGCTTCGCCTTCAATGCGGCGAATGCGGAATGGGCAAAAAAGGAAATCGCCAAATATCCGTCGGGCCGCCAGGCGTCCGCCGTGATCGCGCTTCTGTGGCGTGGGCAGGAGCAGGAAGGCTGGGTCACCCATCCCATGATCGAAAGCATCGCCCAGATGCTGTCGATGCCCTTCATCCGGGTGCTGGAAGTGGCGACCTTCTACACCATGTTCAATCTGGTGCCGGTCGGCACATATTTGGTTCAGGTCTGCACCACCACGCCCTGCATGCTGGCCGGGTCGGATGCGGTGGTCGCGGCCTGCAAGAAGCACATCCATCCCCACCCGCACACGGTTTCGGCGGACGGCAAATTCTCCTGGATGGAAGTCGAATGCCTGGGCGCCTGCGTCAACGCGCCGATGCTGCAGATCGACAAAGACTTCTTCGAAGACCTGGACGGCCCGGCCACCGAAAAGCTGCTGGAAGACCTGCGCGCCGGACGCGCCGTGAAGCCGGGTCCGCAGAACGCCCGCCATACGTCCGAACCCTTGGGCGGCGCCACCACGTTGACGGACCCTGCGCTGTTCGACGGCTCGATGATCGGGCGGCAGAAGCGCGGGCAGAACGCCGCCACCGATGCGGAAGGCAAGGCGCCGACCAAGGCCGCCTCCGACCGCGAAGCCCCTGTTCAGAAACCGCCGGGAGCAGCCAGCTGATGCTTGCCGATCGCGATCGTATTTTCACCAACCTCTATGGCCTGCAAGACCCCGGCCTTGCCGCCGCCATCAAGCGCGGCGCCTGGGACGGCACCAAGGCGATCCTGGACCGGGGTCCCGAAGCCATTGTCGACGAGATGAAGAAGTCGGGGCTGCGCGGCCGCGGCGGCGCCGGTTTCCCCACCGGGCTCAAATGGTCCTTCATGCCGAAAGAAGTGAAGGAGCGTCCGCACTATCTGGTCGTCAATGCGGACGAAAGCGAGCCGGGCACCTGCAAGGATCGCGACATCATGCGTCACGATCCGCACACCCTGGTCGAAGGCTGCCTGATCGCCAGCTTCGCGATGCGGGCGCATGCCTGCTACATCTATGTGCGCGGCGAATTCATCCGCGAGCGCGAAGCCTTGCAGCGCGCGGTCGACGAAGCCTATGAAGCCCGCCTGATCGGCAAGAACAATGTGCATGGCTGGGATTTCGATCTCTATGTCCATCACGGCGCCGGCGCCTATATCTGCGGCGAGGAGACGGCGCTGCTGGAATCGCTGGAGGGCAAGAAAGGCCAACCGCGCCTGAAGCCGCCATTCCCCGCCAATGTCGGTCTTTATGGCTGCCCCACCACCGTGAACAATGTCGAAAGCATCGCGGTGGCGCCCACCATCCTGCGCCGCGGCGCCGACTGGTTCGCGGGCCTGGGCCGTCCCAACAATTCGGGCACCAAGCTGTTCTGCATTTCGGGCCATGTGAACAGGCCCTGCAATGTCGAAGAGGAAATGGGCATTCCGCTCCGCGAACTTATCGAGAAGCATTGCGGCGGCGTGCGCGGCGGCTGGGACAATCTTCTGGCGGTGATCCCCGGCGGCGCTTCGGTGCCGTTGATCCCCAAATCCATCTGCGATGACGTGCTGATGGATTTCGACAGCCTCAAGGCGGTGCAGACCGGCCTCGGCACCGCCGCCGTGATCGTGATGGACAAATCCACCGATGTGGTGAAGGCGATCCAGCGGCTGGCTTATTTCTACAAGCATGAAAGCTGCGGCCAGTGCACGCCCTGCCGTGAAGGCACCGGCTGGATGTGGCGGGTGATGACCCGCATGGTGAAGGGCGACGCCAAGGTGGGCGAGATCGACCTTCTTCACGAAGTCTCCAAGGAGATCGAAGGTCACACCATCTGCGCCCTGGGCGACGCGGCGGCCTGGCCGATCCAGGGCCTGATCCGCCATTTCCGCCCGGAGATCGAGCGGCGCATCGCGGCCCGCGCGGGGCTGCGCGAGGCGGCGGAATAAGATGCGGCACCTGGCGCAGCTCAATATCGGCAGGCTTCTCGGCGGCAAGGACGATCCGGCGATGGCCGGGTTTTTCGGCAATCTGGATCGCATCAATGCGGCCGCCGAACGCATGCCCGGTTTTGTCTGGCGCCTGAAGGATGAGAGCGGCAACGCCACCAACATTCCCTGGCCGGGCGATGCCAATATGGCGGTCAATCTCAGTGTCTGGGAAAGCGTCGAGGCGCTGGAGAAATTCGTCTGGCAGACCGCCCATACCCGCATTTACGCCCGCAAGGGCGAATTCTTCGAAAAGCCGACAGCGCCGCATTTCGTGATGTGGTGGATTGAAGCTGGCCATATCCCGACCCTGGCCGAAGCCAAGGCGCGGCTTGACCAGCTGACGGAGCACGGTCCCAGCGAGGAGGCGTTCGGCTGGGCCGAAGCGCCGGCCGCCAAGCTGTGGCAAGAAAAAAGGTGCGCGTAATGGGGACCCGCAAACTCATCATCGACGGCAAGGAAGTCGAAGCGGAAGAGACCATCACCCTGCTGCAGGCTTGCGAGCAGGCGGGCGCGGAAATTCCCCGCTTCTGTTTTCACGAGCGCCTGTCGGTGGCTGGCAATTGCCGCATGTGCCTGGTGGAATGGGTGGGCGCGCCCAAGCCGCAAGCCAGCTGCGCCCTGCAGGTCAAGGATATCTTCCCCAACAAGGACGGCACGCCCGCCAAGATCAACACCGCGTCGCCCTATGCGCTGAAGGCGCGCGAAGGGGTGATGGAATTCCTGCTCATCAATCATCCGCTGGATTGCCCGATCTGCGATCAGGGCGGCGAGTGCGATCTGCAGGATCAGGCGATGGGCTATGGCCGCGCCGCCTTCGATCGTTTCAATGAAAACAAGCGGGCGGTCGAAGACAAATATATGGGCCCGCTGGTCAAGACCATCATGACCCGCTGCATCCAGTGCACCCGCTGCGTGCGTTTCGCCACCGAAGTGGCGGGTGTGCCGGATCTGGGCGCCACCGGCCGCGGCGAGGATATGGAAATCACCACCTATCTGGAAAAAGCCTTTGCCAGCGAATTGTCCGGCAATGTGGTGGACCTTTGCCCGGTCGGCGCCCTGACTTCCAAGCCTTATGCCTTCAACGCCCGCCCCTGGGAATTGCGCAAGACCGAATCCGTCGACGTGATGGACGCGCAGGGCAGCAATATCCGCGTCGATGCCCGCGGTCCCCAGGTCATGCGCGTGCTTCCGCGCCTCAATGAAGGCGTGAATGAGGAATGGATTTCCGACAAGGCGCGCCATGCCTGTGACGGACTTGTCCGTCAGCGGCTCGACCGGCCCTATGTGCGGGTCAACGGCAAGCTGAAGCCCGCCAGCTGGGCGGAAGCCTTCGCCGCCATCGCCGCCAAGGTGCGCGGCACCAGTGCGGCCAAGATGGCAGCGGTGGTGGGCGATCTGGCCGCCGCCGAAGAGATCAAGGCGCTGAAGGATTTGATGACGTCGCTGGGCGTCGCCAATCTTGATTGCCGCCAGGACGGCGCGAAGATCACAGGCGGCCCGCGCCAGACCTATCTGTTCAACACCACCATCGCCGGGGTCGAAGCGGCCGATGCGATTTTGCTGGTCGGCGCCAATCCGCGTTGGGACGCGCCGGTGCTGAACGCCCGCATCCGCAAGACCTGGCTGGCTGGCCCGCTCAAGGTGGCCAATATCGGTCCGGCCGTCGATCTCACCTATCCGGTGGAGCAGCTGGGCACGGATATCGCCGTGCTGGCCGCCATCGCCAATGGCAGCCATCCCTTCGCCAAAGTGCTGAAGGACGCCAAGCGGCCGATGATCATTCTGGGTTCGGGCCTCTTAACGCGCGCCGATGGCGCCGCCGCCTTGAGCCTGGCGGCGCGGATCGCTGGCGACAGCGGCATGATCGGTCCGGCCGGCAGCGCCGCCGAAGGCGGTTGGAATGGATTCAACATCCTGCATACCGCGGCCTCGCGCGTGGCGGCGCTCGATCTCGGCTTTTTGCCGGGGCAGGGCGGGCGCGATGTGGCCGGCATTGTCGATGGCGCGCAGAAGGGCGAGATCGACTTCATTTATCTCTTGGGCGCGGACGAGTTCGATGTCGCCCATCTGGGCCGGGCCTTTGTGGTCTATCAGGGCAGCCATGGCGATGCCGGCGCCCATCATGCCGATGTGATCCTGCCAGGTGCCGCTTATACCGAGAAGGAAGGCACCTACGTCAATTTTGAAGGCCGGGTGCAGCGCGCCGAGCGCGCCGTATTCCCGCCGGGCGAAGCCAAGGAAGATTGGGCGATCCTTCGGGCCCTGTCCGATCACCTGGGCGCCAGGCTCCCATATGACGACCGTACCCAACTGCGCGCCGCGATGGTGAAGGACGTGCCGCATTTTGCCGAGATCGGCGTCGCGCCGGTTCACGCCGATACGTCGTCGGCGACCTGGAACAGCATCGGCCTGCAAGGCAATCTGGATGAATCGGTGCCCGTGACGCGCGGCATCGCGGACTATTACCTCACCAATCCCATCGCCCGCGCCAGCGAAACCATGGCCCGGTGCAGCCAGGAACTGGTGCATGGCGTAACCAAGATGGCGGCGGAATAACATGGCGCTGATCCATTTCTGGACCTGGTTGTTCGAAAAGCTGGGCGTGACTTTGCCCTATGGCTGGGCATGGTTCTTCAGCCAGGCCGTCTTCATCGTGATCCTGTGCTTGGTGCTGATGCTGTCGGTGGCCGTGGTCATTCTGGCCGACCGCAAGATCTGGGCGGCGGTGCAGATGCGGCGCGGCCCAAACGTGGTGGGCCCCTTCGGACTTTTTCAGACGCTCGCCGATGCCTTGAAGTTCTTCTTCAAGGAAGTGGTGATCCCGTCCGGCTCCAACAAGGTGCTGTTTCTGCTGGCGCCCATTGTCAGCGTGGTCCTGGCCTTCATCGCCTGGGCGGTGATGCCGTTCAATGCCGGCTGGGTCCTTGCCGACATCAATGTGGGCATTCTCTATCTCTTCGCGGTGTCCTCGCTCAGCGTCTATGGCGTGATCATGGCGGGCTGGGCCTCGAACTCGAAATATGCCTTCCTGTCGGCCCTGCGCGGCGCCGCCCAGATGGTCTCCTACGAAGTCTCGATCGGCTTTGTGATGATCACGGTGCTGTTGTTCGCCGGTTCCCTCAACCTCTCCAAGATCGTGGAATCGCAGGCGACCACCGGCGTGCTGGCCTTCGCGCACTGGAACGTCTTCTCGCTTCTGTTCCCGATGCTGATCATCTTCTTCGTCTCGTCCCTGGCCGAGACCCAGCGTCCGCCCTTCGACCTCTTGGAAGCGGAATCCGAATTGGTGGCGGGCTTCTTCGTGGAATATTCGTCCGCGCCGTTCCTGCTCTTCTTCCTGGCTGAATATATGACCGTCATGCTGCTGTGCGGCCTGATGAGCATCCTGTTCCTGGGCGGTTGGCTGCCGCCGCTCAACATCATGCCCTTTACCCTGGTGCCGGGGATCATCTGGTTCCTGCTCAAGCTGGGCTTTCTGTTCTTCATGATGGCGATGGTGAAGGCGATCGTGCCCCGCTACCGCTACGACCAGCTGATGCGGCTGGGCTGGAAAGTGTTCCTTCCGACTTCGCTTTTGTGGGTGGTTCTGACGGCGGCCTGGGTCGTTGTCTTCCGCCATCCCGCCTAGAGGTTCCGCCATGGCGAGTTTCGACCGTACCGCGCGCCAGATTTTCTTCTGGGAATTCATTCAGAGCCTGATGCTGGCGATGAAGTATTTCTTCGCGCCCAAGGCGACCTTGAACTACCCGTTCGAGAAAGGCCCGCTGTCGCCCCGCTTCCGCGGCGAGCATGCGTTGCGCCGTTATCCGAACGGCGAGGAACGCTGCATCGCCTGCAAATTGTGCGAGGCGATCTGCCCCGCCCAGGCCATCACGATTGAGGCCGAACCGCGCGAAGACGGCTCGCGCCGCACCACCCGCTACGACATCGACATGGTGAAGTGCATCTATTGCGGCTTGTGCCAGGAAGCCTGCCCGGTCGACGCGATCGTGGAAGGGCCGAACTTCGAATTCTCCACCGAGACGCGGGAAGAACTTTACTACAGCAAGGAGCGGCTGCTGGCGAACGGCGACCGCTGGGAGCGGGAGATCGCCCGCAATCTGGAATTGGACGCGCCTTATCGCTAGGGAACTGGCCCTTAAGGCAACCGGCCGTTAGGCCACGGGAAACGCATGTTGGAAGCATTGGCATTCTACCTCTTCTCGGCGATCCTGATCGCATCGGCGATCATGGTGATTGCGGCGCGCAATCCCGTGCATTCGGTGCTGTTCCTGATCCTGTCCTTCTTCAACGCCGCGGGGCTGTTTGTCCTGCTGGGCGCTGAATTCCTGGGCATGATCCTGGTGGTGGTCTATGTCGGTGCCGTCGCAGTGCTGTTCCTGTTCGTGGTGATGATGCTGGACGTGGACTTCGCCGAACTGAAGCGGGGCGCGCTGCAATATCTGCCGTTCGGCGGCCTGATCGGCCTGGTGCTGGTGGTCGAGCTGATCATGGCGGGCAGCGTCTGGGTGCTGCAGCCGGCGGCGCTGGCGGCCAAGGCGCATGCGACCCCTGCCGGCCTCACCAATACCGAGGCGTTGGGCCGGATCCTTTATACGGACTATGTCTATTACTTCCAGATCGCGGGCCTGGTGCTGCTGGTGGCGATGATCGGCGCCATCGTGCTCACCTTGCGCTCGCGGCCCGGCGTGCGCCGCCAGAATATTTCGGTCCAGAACGCCCGCACTGCCGCGATGGCGGTGGAGATGGTGGACATCAAGCCGGGCCAAGGATCAGAGGAGGGGGCGTAAATATGGCCATCGGTCTTTCCAGTTATCTGGCGGTCGCCGCGATCCTCTTCACCATCGGCGTGGTGGGCATTTTCCTCAACCGCAAGAACATCATCATCATCCTGATGTCGGTCGAGCTGATCCTGCTCGCCGTCAATCTCAACTTCGTCGCCTTCTCCTCCTATCTGGGCGATCTGGTGGGGCAGGTCTTCGCGCTGTTCGTCCTGACCGTTGCCGCCGCCGAAGCGGCCATCGGTCTGGCCATCCTGGTGGTCTATTTCCGCAACCGCGGCACGATCGCGGTTGAGGACGTCAATGTGATGAAGGGTTAGGCATGTACGCGGCCATCGTATTCCTTCCCATCCTGGGTTCGGCCATCGCGGGCCTGTTCGGCCGCGTGATCGGCGCGCGCGCCAGCGAGCTGGTGACCACGGGCTGTCTGTTCGTATCGGCGGCGCTGTCGGTGGTGGCGTTCAACGATGTGGCGCTGGAAGGCCACAAATACATCATCCAGATCCTGCCTTGGATCCATTCCGGCGATTTCGCGATCGACTGGACGGTGCGGGTCGACACCATCACGGCGGTGATGCTGGTGGTGGTGACCGGTGTCTCGTCCCTGGTTCACCTTTATTCCATCGGCTACATGCATGAAGATCCGCACCGGGCGCGGTTCTTCTCCTATTTGTCGCTGTTCACCTTCGCCATGCTGATGCTGGTGACCGCCAACAACTTCCTCCAGCTCTTCTTCGGCTGGGAAGGGGTGGGCCTGGCCTCCTACCTGCTGATCGGTTTCTGGTACACCCGCCCGTCCGCCAACGCCGCCGCGATCAAGGCCTTTGTCGTCAACCGGGTGGGCGATTTCGGTTTCGCCCTGGGCATCTTCGGCGTCTATTACGTCTTCAAGACCCTGGATTTCGACGCCGTGTTCCAGGCCGCTCCGGCGATGGCGGGCAAGCAATTCATCTTCGCCGGTCACAGCGTCGACATTCTCACCACGCTCTGCCTGCTCCTGTTCGTGGGCGCGATGGGCAAGTCGGCCCAGCTGGGCCTGCACACCTGGTTGCCGGACGCGATGGAAGGCCCGACCCCCGTCTCCGCGTTGATCCATGCCGCCACCATGGTGACCGCAGGCGTGTTCCTGGTCTGCCGCTGCTCGCCCTTGTTCCAGCTGGCGCCCCATGCCGCCGAATTCGTCACCATCATCGGTGCCACCACGGCTTTCTTCGCCGCTTCGGTGGGCCTGTTCCAGAACGACATCAAGCGGGTGATCGCTTATTCAACCTGTTCGCAGCTGGGCTACATGTTCGCGGCGGC
>JAFECO010000559.1 GCA_018242085.1 Pseudomonadota bacterium | reverse complement strand
GATCGCGTTCAAGGGCGTGCGCAATTCGTGACTCATATTGGCAAGGAAATTGGCCTTGGCCTTGTTCGAGCCTTCCGCCGCGATCCGGGCCGCCGCCAGGTCCGAAATCATCTTCTCCCGCCAGCGAAGCTGCAGGAACAGGAACAGCCCCACGCCCAAGGCGATCAGGCTGCGCAATGTGAGCCCGATGACTTCCACCGCCACGGTCTGCCGCCAGCGGGCCAGGATCGACGCATCGTCGCGCGATGCGATCGCGACAATGCCCGCGTTGGGGAAATAGGCCCGGACATTCACCACCCCGCCGGAATGATCGCTCTCGGTCCTGGCGCGGGCGCCGGATGCGGCCTCGCCCTCGAGCCGGCGGATGCTGAGGCGGATTCCCGATTGCGCGGAGGCACGGCGCATTTCGGCCAGGCCCGGTTCGCCGGACCGGCGGGCCGATGCGCCTTCGCCATACGCGATCGCCAGGATGTTGAGATTCTGGCGGGCATCGGCCAGGCGCTGCTCGCGCCCCGCCACGATCACGCCCACGAACACCAGCCAGGGAAGGATCACCGCGGCGGAAAACAGCACGACGATCCAGGAACTCAGGCGGACGCTCGCGATCCTGGATGTCCAGCCTGACAGCATCTCGAAATCCACCAGCCCGCCGCCACAGGCGGGCATTGTTCAAATCCCCCGGCGGGCGTGAAAGCGCACGCGGCGTGCTCCGAATCCTCCGGGCACGTGTGAAGGGTAGATGCCCAAATGCCAACGGTGTCTTAACGATTGACGGGCCGTCCGCGCCGGATTGCGCCGGGATTCATTAAACTTGTACCAATTCGCGCGCCCAAAACCCCGCGCCGCCGGGAAACCGCGGCAGATACGGCGCGTTAAAATATCCTTGGTAAGTTGAGGGGCATGGGTGCGCGGACAAGTTGGGTCGGCAACGTGCTGAATGGAAACCGGAGCGCCTTTGCCGGCAGCTCCGCCGTCCTGGCGCTCACCATTCCCGTCGCCGCGATCCTGGGCGCCTGTTTCTATGTCTGTTATCTGATCCTGCGCTCATCGGCGCATCAGGCCGACGCGGCCCAATTCGAGGCCGAACAGCGCATCGCCAAGGCCGCGATTCTTTTCACCACCGCGCCGGTGATCAAGAGCAATGGCGACTATGCCTATTGGGATGAACTCTATCTGCGCGCCAAGGCGCCGCTGGACCTTCCATGGGCCGATGCGCATCTGGGATCCTATCAGCAGAATCTGACGGGCATCACCGGTTCGGCGGTGCTGACCGGAAAGGGCGAGCTGCGGTATCTCTATCTCTCGCCCCGCTCCGGCCTCACCAACCTCACGCCTGGCGAGCTGCAATTTCTCACCTG
>JAFECO010000558.1 GCA_018242085.1 Pseudomonadota bacterium | reverse complement strand
TTCTGGCAGGCGTTGATTCGACTGCCGACATCCGCGGATGCGCGGCGTTTCGCATTGGGCATCATCGTGGCGCTGATCCCGTCCGTGGTGGCGGGCCTGGCGCTGAAGAAATTCCTGGATGCGGTTCTGCTCAATCCGTCGCTGGCCATGCCCTTCATCGCAGTGTGCTGGATCGTGGGCGGCATCGTCATCTTGGCCTTGGAACGCATCGCGCCAAACCCGCGCTGGTTCGAAGGCGACAAGCTGCCCGTGTCCAAGGCATTCCAGATCGGCTGTTGCCAGATTTTATCGATCATCCCAGGCGTATCGCGATCCGGCGCGACCATTCTGGGCGGTGAGATGCTGGGCGTGGAGCGCCGGGCGGCCACCCTGTTCACATTCTATCTCGCCGTTCCCACCATGTTGGGCGCGACCATCCTGGAATTGCGTCATGCCGGATCTGCGCTCAGCAGCGGCCAGGCGCTCAATATCGCGGTCGGCTTTGTGGTCTCGTTTCTGGTGGCCTATGTGGTGATCCGCCAATTCCTGGTGATCGTAGGCCGGTACGGCCTTATGCCATTCGGCTGGTACCGCATCGCCGCCGGTCTGGCGCTTGCCGCTTATATCTGGATCTAGCGCGGCGGTTCGGAAGCCAGATCCGCATATTCGTCAGGGCATTTCCCGGGAAATGCGACCGGCAAAAATTCAAGCGTTCTTCTGGGGAACCAGGTTCGCGTATTCGCCTTTGGCACGGAAACGCCAGAGATAGGCCGGTACTTCCGCTTCCACGGTGGTGGGCGCAATGCCCAGATCGGCAAGCGTGTGTGCGGTCGGCGCCACGATATTGTCATGGCGCAGCAGCTTGACCTGATCCGGCGTGAGCAGCGGATTGGGCGCGAATTGCAGGAAGAAGGCTTTGATCGACGCCAGCGCGAAAGGCAGCGGCACCAATATGCGCGAACGCCCGGTTTCACGCAGCACGATCTCGATCAGTTCCTTGAACGTGTAGATGGTGGGGCCGCCCAGTTCATAGGTCTTGCCTTGGGCGTCGGGCGTGTCCAGCGCGGCCACGATGGCGGCCGCGACATCGCCCACGAAAACCGGCTGGAAGCGGGTGCGTCCGCCGCCGATCAAGGGCAGGGCAGGCACCAGCCGCGCCAGGGCGGCAAATTTGTTGAAGAACTGATCTTCGGGTCCGAACACGATCGAGGGTCTGAGGATGACGGCGGCGGGGAAGGCGGCGCGGACGCGCGCCTCGCCTTCGGCCTTGGTCTGGGCGTAATGGGATTCGGACTCGCTGTCCGCGCCGATGGCCGAAATGTGAATCAGGTGCCGGATGCCCTGCCGTGCGGCGGCCTCGGCGACATTGCCGGCGCCGGCGGCATGAAC
>JAFECO010000557.1 GCA_018242085.1 Pseudomonadota bacterium | reverse complement strand
TTGTCCTGCATCGCCAGAACAATATTTCGGCGATGGGCGCGCAGATCTATTTCTGGTCGCGGCTGGTCTATGTGCCGGTCTATGCCTTGGGCATCCAGGTGGTGCGCACCATCGTCTGGACCTTGTCCATCGTGGGTTTGGTGATGGTCCTGCTCGCCGCACTGGGCGTGGCGTAAACAAGCCAGTTCAAGCGGATAACGCGCCCCACAACCGGCGCGAGGGATTTTGGTCGCTGGCCAGGAGCGTCGCGCGGGTCCATAGCGGCAGCGTATGGACGCGTGAGCGCATGAGCACGCGCGACGCCGCCAGCGGCCAAAAGACAAGCGCCTTTACCTGGGCGAAATTAGCGGCGGCCCTTTTTTTGGCGATCCTTGCGCGCGGCGTAACGGGCATCGCGGGCTGCTTTCTGATCGGCCAGAAGCTGCATCATCTTCTGCAGCTCTTCTTCCTTGGCCTTTTCGGCGGCAACCCTGGCTTCTTCCTCGGCGAGGCGGCGGGCCTCTTCCTCGGCGGCGCGGCGGGCCGCTTCCTCGGCGGCGATGCGGGCCTTTTCCTCGGCGCGCGCGGCTTGGCGCTCGTCGCGGGCCTTGGCGATGGCGGCGCGTTCCTTGGCGCGTTCATCGGCCGTGGCCTTGGCGGCTTCGGCGCGGGCCTTGACCTTGGCCAGCATTTCGGCGCGCGCCTTGGCGGCCGTGTTCATACGTTCGGAAAATTTCTGGTCGTCGCGGATTGCCATGGGAGTCTTAGTTGTCGAGGAAGCTTCTGAGTTTGCGGGAACGGGACGGATGCTTGAGCTTGCGCAGCGCCTTGGCTTCGATCTGGCGGATACGCTCGCGGGTAACGCTGAACTGCTGGCCGACTTCTTCCAGCGTGTGATCGGTGTTCATGCCGATGCCGAAGCGCATGCGCAGCACGCGCTCTTCGC
Organism: Pseudomonadota bacterium; assembly: GCA_018242085.1. Lineage (GTDB taxonomy): Bacteria > Pseudomonadota > Alphaproteobacteria > Micropepsales > Micropepsaceae > Rhizomicrobium. Next base: position 445 of record JAFECO010000557.1, on the reverse strand, counting down.
GGGGCGTCAGGGTCGCCAGCACGCGGGTGGTGGTTTCGCGCAGATTGGCCTGGATGGCCGCATCGATGGGCAGGACCACATTGGGATCCTGGATGAAATCGCCCAGATGCGAATCTTCCTCGTCGCCGATGGGCGTTTCGAGGCTGATCGGTTCCTTGGCGATCTTGAGGACCTTGCGCACCTTTTCCAGAGGCATGGCCAGGCGTTCGGCCAGTTCTTCCGGCGTCGGCTCGCGGCCGATTTCGTGCAGCATCTGGCGTGAGGTGCGCACCAGCTTGTTGATCGTTTCGATCATGTGCACCGGGATGCGGATGGTGCGGGCCTGATCGGCGATGGAGCGGGTGATGGCCTGGCGAATCCACCAGGTGGCATAGGTCGAGAATTTATAGCCGCGGCGATATTCGAACTTATCGACCGCCTTCATCAGGCCGATATTGCCTTCCTG
>JAFECO010000556.1 GCA_018242085.1 Pseudomonadota bacterium | reverse complement strand
TCCCACGCCGCCGCCGAATTCACCGGCGTATAGGCGCGCGGCGCGCGCCAACTCTTCTCGCGTCGGACGCGCCGACACGGTTCCCGTTGTTTCCGGCGCCGCTGCGCCGGCCTCGCTTCCAATCACAATTATGCTTGCGGCCAATGTCGCAATGCCCAGCGCATCGCGGCGTGTACGAGTCTGCATTTATGCCATCTCCCTTAATTCGATCGGAAAAGTCTACTAAGGCAATCCGCACAGAGTCAAAAAAATCTCGCGCCACATTGCTCAATCGTCGGAGATTGCGATGAGAAGAAGATTCAAGCTGCTTGAAGTGATCATTGCGATCTTGGCGCTTGCATGGATTCAAGGCGTGACGCCCGCCATTGCCGCGGATGACCGGCCATCGCCGATCGCCGGGCAGATGACGTTTTTCTATTATAACGACCTGCCGCGCGCGGCCGCCTTTTATGAGAAGCTTCTCGCCGTCGCGCCGGAGCCGACGCCCGATTGGGTGCGCCTGTACCCTCTGACCGCGACTTCGACTCTCGGCCTGGTGAACGCCACCGGTGGCGCTTTGCATCCCGGCGGCGACAAGTCGGCCATGGCAACCATCGTGGTGGATGGCGCCGCCGCCGTCGATTCCTGGCATGCGCGCGTCAAATCCCTCGGCATCTCCATATTTCAGGAGCCGAAGCTGGTGAAGCTGGATGAGCGGCGATCAATCTACTCCTTCATCGTTCATGATCCCGAAGGCTACGCGCTGGAATTCCTGACCTGGACACGGACGGCAAAACCTTGAGAGCCAGGCCAATCTCACAGAAGAGGATAATGTGAGCGAATCTGCGATCGCCGAGCGCGAGCGGGGCCTGCACAAGAGCCTGACCAAGGCGCAGGCCGTGATGATCGGCCTGGGCGGCACCATCGGCACCGGATTGTTCATGGGCAGCGGCATCGCGATCGGCTATGCCGGCCCCGCCGCCATCGTCAGCTACATGATCGCGGGGCTTGCCGCCCTGATCGTCGTATTCAGCCTGTCGGAGATGGCCGTGGCGCATCCGGCAGCGGGGTCGTTTGGCGTCTATGCCGAAGCCTATCTCAATCCCTGGGCGGGCTTCATGGTTCGCTACACCTATTGGCTCGCCCAGGTGATCGCCATCGGCGGCGAGGCGGTGGCCGCGGGTGCCTATATGACCTACTGGTTTCCCGGCATTCCCGTCTGGATATGGTCGATCGGTTTCGCCGGCAGCCTTCTTTATGTCAATTCCCGGTCGGTGGCGAATTTCGGGACCTTCGAATATTGGTTCGCGCTGATCAAAGTCGTCGCCATCGTGTGCTTCATCATTCTGGGAATGGCCGCCATATTCGGCATCGGAACCGCGCCCGTCGGCCTG
>JAFECO010000555.1 GCA_018242085.1 Pseudomonadota bacterium | reverse complement strand
CTGAGCTGGCCCGGACCGTTGCCGCGCTCGCCGAACGAGCCCAGCCAGTTGCCTTCCTTGTCGAATTTGGCGACCCGCGAATTGACGTATCCGTCGCTGATATAAATGTTGCCTTGCGGATCCCAGGCCATATCCGTGACCTGTCGGAACATGCCGTCGATCGGCGGCAGCGGCGGATTCACGCGCTCCCAGGGATGGGCGTTTTCATCCGATGCTTCGGTCTTGCGTCCCAGGACCAGGGTGACGCGGCCTTCCGGATTGAAGCGGACCACCATGTCCGATCCCTTGTCCGCGACCCAGATATTGTCCTTGGAATCGATGCGCACCGCATGGGCATAGCCCCAGGCATAGAGATTATGCCCGATTTCGCGGATGAACTTGCCGCTGGCGTCGAATTCCAGCAGCTGCGAGGCCGCCGCGCCATAGGCCGGGCCGATGGAATTGCCGCGGCTGAAGATAAAGACATGGCCTTTGGAATTCACCGCCACGCTGGCCGCTTCGCCCAAATGCATGTCGGCGGGCAGCTTGCCGAATTCCACCGAGTCGAAAGCGATTTCCGGCGCGCTGGTTTGCGGCGGATTGGTCAGATTCGGCGGATTGATCGGCGGCGGGCCGACCTGCGCGAAAAGCGGCGCGGTGCCGAGCAATAACAGGGCCAGCGTGCTGGCAATCTTTGCAGTCCTCATGCGAACTCCCCTCAAATGTTATGTGAATACAATCGGCCCGTCCGCGACTTGACGCGGAGGTCACACCAATCTTCCACCCGCGGCTTCCTGCACGGCAACTGAAATCCGACCTGATCGGGCAAGGCCCCGAGGCCTCCCGCTCCGGGACGCCCGCCGGACCGACGCTTCCTGCTTCAAGGCCCGCATGATGCTCATGGCCGCGATCAGAGACGTTTTCGGATTGTCGGAAGACGGGTTGGCGGCGATTTCCATGGAAAATTGGCCGAACGCGCCTTTCACCTCCAACTGGTGGATATTCTGCCGGATGGCGGGATCGGCGATCAGCACAACCCGCGTCCGCTCAAATCCGATCCCGGCAAGCGCGGCGGTGGCGGCGATATTGGCGTTTTTCGGATAGAGCCTGGCGGCTTCCCGCGCCGAGCCGTCAAACAATGTGAAGGGCGCGCCAAGGCCGTCCAGGCGGAATTGCTTTTCCACCAAGGTGCCGCGCCAGGCCTGCGGGGGTTTGGACGAATATAAAGTGACGCTTTCCAGGTCCGCCAAGGAGGCGGTCTGCAGCGTGTCCCAGCCGGGAAGCGCCCCCGCAACCAGGATCAGGCGACCGCCGCCCGCCGCTTCCGCCCGCTTGAGTTCAGCCAGCAGGTCTTCGTCGCAGAGCGCCCCCACCGAGACCAGCATCAGATCGAT
>JAFECO010000554.1 GCA_018242085.1 Pseudomonadota bacterium | reverse complement strand
GGATTGCAATCACTGGCGATGGCGATTTGAACGCCGTGGGACCGGAGCAGATCGACCGGCGGAAGCTTCGTCTCTCTCAGAAAATAGAAGGCGCCGGGCAAGAGGACCGCCACGGTTCCGGACGCGGCCATGGCGGCGGCACCGTTCTCTTCCAGATATTCCAGATGGTCCGCGGACAGCGCGCCGCATTCGGCGGCAAGCATCGCCCCGTCCGAATTGGACAATTGCTCGGCATGCATCTTGACGGCCAGGCCCGCCTTGCGCGCGGCCCCAAACACGCGCGCCGACTGGGCGCGCGAAAAACCGATGGTTTCGCAAAAGACGTCCACCGCATCCGCCAGATCGGCTTTGGCGATTCTGGGGATCATCACATCGCAGATTTCATCGATATATCCGTCCGGATCGCCGGCAAATTCCGGCGGCAAGGTATGCGCGCCCAGAAAAGTGGTGCAGATCTTCACGGCCCGGCGGCCTTCCAGGTCCCGCGCCGCGGCCAGCTGCTTGATTTCGTCGTCCAGGCGAAGGCCGTAACCCGATTTGACTTCAACGGTGGTCACGCCTTCGGCCATCATCGCGTCCAGGCGAGGCAGTGCCTCGCTCACCAGGGCCTGGCGGGTCGCGGCGCGGGTCTGGCGCACCGTTGCGGAAATCCCGCCACCGCTTCGGGCGATCTCTTCATAGGTCGCGCCGTTCAATCGCTGCTCGAATTCGGCCGCCCGGTTTCCGGCATAGACGAGATGGGTGTGACAGTCGATCAGGCCGGGCGTGATCCAGCGGCCTTCGCAGTCGATCCGCTCGGCGGCCTGGAATGTGGGCGCGTCCTGCGCAGCGCCCGCGAACAGGATGTTGCCGCCATTGGCCGCGATGACGCCATTTTCGATGAGTCCGATGCCGGGGCGAGAGGCGGCCAAGGTGGCCAGGCGCGCATTACGCCATACCTTTTCGCAACGCATCATTCCTCCGGACGGCGGCCGTCTCCGGCCGCTCTTTAATGTCTAGACATATTGCAAAAAGGGAGGGACTGTCCAGGGCCTGCGCTTTGCCCGAAGATGGAACAATGTCGACCACATACCTGCATTTCGATACCGCGCTTTTGCCCAGCGGATGGGCGCAAAATGTCCGGATCCGGATCGGCGGCGGGGTGATCCGGGAGGTCGCGCCGGGCGCCGACCCCGTGCCGGGAACGGAACGGCACGCAATAGGCCTGCCGGGAATGCCCAATCTGCACAGCCATGCATTCCAGCGCGGCTTCGCGGGGCTGGCGGAGCGGCGCGCGCACGCGCATGACGATTTCTGGACCTGGCGCGACATCATGTACCGCTTCGTCGACCGGATCACGCCCGACGATTTGGAAGCGATCTCCGCGCTGGCCTATATGG
>JAFECO010000553.1 GCA_018242085.1 Pseudomonadota bacterium | reverse complement strand
GCCAGCGCCGTGCCGCCGGGCAGCACGAAAGACTTGAGCGGCGCCAGGGCCGCGTTCATGGCGTCGATTTCCCGTTCCAGCCGCTCCACCTGGGCCGGGACGATCCGCAAGCGGTCTTCGGCCTTGCCGTCTTCGGGCATGCTCAGATCCGCGCCCAGATCGAACAGGTCGTTCTGGATGCGCGACAGCATGGCGTCGAAATCGCCTTCGGCGTCGAGCCGGGCCACCCCGATGGCGCTGTTGGTTTCGTCCACCGCGCCGATGGCGGCGATGCGCGCCGAGCTCTTGGCCACCCGGCTGCCGTCGCTGAGCCCGGTTTGGCCCCGATCCCCCGTTTTTGTGTAGATTTTGTTGAGCTTGACCATGGGCCAAACCTAGCCTCTTGCCGCTCAAACCGTAAGGACTATGATCCCGCCGTTTCACCCCAATAGAGAGTGCCATGCCGGTCGAAGTGCCCGAAATCATTGAAGTTGATTCCAGCCGTGTCGCCTGCGACGGGATCGGGGGCGGCCTGGGCCATCCGCGGGTCTATCTGGAAATGGGCGACGAGAATTTCGTGGAATGCCCCTATTGCGACCGCCGCTTTGTGCTGCGGGCCGGCGGCGGACATCATCATTGACCGCCCTGAAAAAAGGCGACCATCTCTATCTGATCGACGGTTCGGGCTATCTGTTCCGCGCCTATCACGCCTTGCCGCCGCTCACCCGCAAATCCGACGGCCTGCCCGTGGGGGCGGTGTCCGGCTACTGCAACATGTTGTGGAAACTGCTGGAAGACATGAAGGCGGGCGAGGCGCCCAGCCATCTGGCGGTGATCTTCGATGCCAGCGAAAAGACCTTCCGCAACCAGATCTATAAAGAATACAAAGCGCACCGCCCCCCCGCGCCCGAAGACCTGATCCCGCAATTTCCCCTGGTGCGCGACGCCACCCGCGCCTTCGGCGTCGCTTGCGTGGAGATGAATGGCTATGAGGCCGACGACCTGATCGCCACCTATGCGCGCATGGCGCGCGAGGCGGGCGCCCGCTGCACCATCATTTCGTCGGACAAGGACCTGATGCAGCTGGTGGTGGACGGCAAGGTCGAACTCTACGACACCATGAAGAACAAGCGCATCGGCTCCGCCGAGGTGCTGGAAAAATTCGGCGTCGCGCCCGACAAGGTGGTGCATGTCCAGGCGCTGGCGGGCGATTCCACCGACAATGTGCCCGGTGTGCGCGGCATCGGCATCAAGACCGCCGCCGAACTGATCGGCGAATATGGCGACCTGGAAACGCTGCTCAAGCGCGCCGGCGAGATCAAGCAGAACAAGCGCCGCGAAACCCTGATCGAAAATGCTGAGAATGCCCGCGTTTCGTTCAAGCTGGTGACCTTGGAACAG